>NZ_JBCPWN010000010.1:0-173596 GCF_039581415.1 Comamonas sp. F1-6 | reverse complement strand
ACGTTGCGCACATTGCTTTCCACGGTCAGCACGGCCCCTTGCGCTTGGCCAGCTTGTCGCTGCTGGCGACCAGCCAGCGCAGATAGCTCATGCGCGCCGCTGTGGAGGCGAACTCCAGCTCGGGCGGCGCGCCCGAGCCCGCCACGGCCGCGCTGAGCGCCGTACGCACGGAGTCGGCCAGCGGCTCTTCGAGCTGCCCGCCGGCCCAGGCCGCCTTCGGCCACAGCCAGCCGGCCGCCGGAGCGGCCAGCGCAGCGGCAGTCCTCAGGCAATGGCGTCGGCTCAGCAGGGTTTCGGGCATGGAAACAGCAGCTTACAGGCCCAGGCGGCTCTTGAGGTGAGCCAGCACCTCATTCGTCGCCAGCTTTGTGGCTTCTGTGTCACGGCGCTGCTGGTACTCGACCACGCCTTCCTTCAGGCCACGGTCGCCCAGCACCACGCGGTGGGGCACGCCGATCAGCTCCCAGTCGGCCAGCATGGCACCAGGGCGCTCGTCGCGGTCGTCCAGGATCACGTCCACGCCCAGTGCCAGCAGCTCGCCGTAGAGCTTCTCGGCCTCGGCCTTCACGGCCTCGCTGCGACCCATGCCGATGGGGCAGATCACCACGGTGAACGGCGCAATCGCATCGGGCCAGATCATGCCGCGCTCGTCGTGGTTCTGCTCCACGGCAGCGGCGGGCAGGCGGGTCACGCCAATGCCGTAGCAGCCCATCTCGAAGTGCTGTGGCTTGCCGTTGTCGCCCAGGAAAGTGGCCTCCATGGCCTTGGAGTACTTGGTGCCCAGGTAGAACACATGGCCGATCTCGATGCCGCGCTCGATCGCCAGCTCGCCCGCACCGTCGGGCGAGCGGTCGCCCGCCACCACATTGCGCAGATCCGCCACCACGGCGGGCTCAGGCAGGTCGCGGCCGAAGTTCACGCCGGTGATGTGGAAGTCTTCCTCGTTGGCGCCGCAGACCCAGTCGGCCATCACGGCCACATCGCGGTCCACCACGATGTTCACGGGCTTCTTGAGGCCGATGGGGCCCAGATAGCCGGGCTTGGCACCGAAATGCTCTTCGATCTCGCCTACGGTCGCGAAACGGAAGCCCGCCAGGCCCTCGACCTTGCCGACCTTGATCTCGTTCATCTCGTGATCGCCGCGCAGCAGCAGCAGCCACACTTGCGACTTGACGATCAGACCCTTGTCGTCGAGCTCGTCCGTGGCCAGCACCAGCGACTTCACGGTCTGCGCCAGAGGCAGACCCAGCTGCTCGGCCACGGCTTCGCAGGTGCTGTTGCCGGGCGTGGCGACCTTTTGCATGGCCTGGACGGCGGCAGGACGGGCCTGGGTGGGCGCCAGGCTCTCGGCCTTCTCGATATTGGCCGCGTAGTCGCTGTTCGGGCAGTACACGATGGCGTCCTCGCCCGTGGAAGCGATGACCTGGAACTCCTCGCTCAGATCGCCGCCAATGGCGCCCGAATCGGCACGCACGGCGCGGTACTGCAGGCCGAAGCGGTCGAAGATGCGCTTATAGGCTTCGCGCATGGTCTGGTAGCTGATCTGGGCCGCATCGCGATCCTTGTCGAAGGAATAGGCGTCCTTCATGATGAACTCGCGACCGCGCATCAGGCCGAAGCGGGGACGGCGCTCGTCGCGGAACTTGGTCTGGATCTGGTAGAGGTTCTTGGGCAGCTGCTTGTAGCTCTTGAACTCCTGGCGCGCGATATCGGTGACCACCTCTTCGGACGTGGGCTGGATCACGAAATCACGGCCATGGCGATCCTGGATGCGCAGCAGCTCGGGGCCCATCTTCTCGAAACGGCCGGTTTCCTGCCACAGCTCGGCAGGCTGCACCACGGGCATGGTGGTTTCAATGGCGCCGGCGCGGTTCATTTCCTCGCGCACGATGGCCTCGACCTTGCGGATCACGCGCAGGCCCATGGGCATGTAGTTGTAAATGCCAGCACCCAGCTTTTTGATCATGCCAGCCCGCATCATGAGCTTGTGGCTGACCACTTCGGCGTCGGCCGGAGCTTCTTTCAGGGTGGAGATGAGAAATTGGGAGGCTTTCATGGAACTGGCAATTCAGTGGAAATAGGCATGGCCCGCTTGTCGATCACAAGGGGCCATGCATAATGAACACAATTCAAAAATTTGGGGTTTGATTATGCTTGACCGGGACGGATTTCGCCCGAACGTCGGCATCATCCTGCTCAACCAAAGAAACCAGGTGTTCTGGGGAAAACGCATTCGCACCCACAGCTGGCAGTTTCCGCAAGGTGGCATTGATCGGGGTGAGACACCCGAGCAAGCCATGTTCCGCGAGCTGCACGAGGAAGTGGGGCTGAAGCCCAATCACGTTCGCGTGGTTGCCCGCACCAGGGACTGGTTGCGCTACGAGGTGCCAGACAGGTACATCCGCCGCGACGCGCGCGGGCATTACAAAGGCCAGAAGCAGATATGGTTTTTGCTTCAACTGGTCGGGCATGACTGGGACTTGAACCTGCGTGCCACCGACCACCCTGAGTTCGATGCCTGGCGTTGGAATGACTACTGGGTTCCTCTGGATGTGGTGGTCGAATTCAAACGCGGCGTCTATGAAATGGCGCTGACCGAGCTGGCGCGCTTTCTGCCGCGCGGCGAGCAGCAGCGCAACCGCTATCTGCGCAGCGGCATGCGGCCACGCGATCAGGAGGCAGGCCAGACCACTGGCGGCACTCCCCATCCTGGGCAGCACCATCAGGTCATGTACCCTGCCCGCACAGGGAGCTTTCGCATCAACCCCGGCATAGAGCTGCCGCCCGGTGCCAGTTTTGACCCGGACCCGCAGACCGGCATAGACAATCCGCCCGATCACAAGCCTCTGCAATGAACAAAGCCGTAATGCCTCACAGCATTACGGCTTTTTTGTCGGCGGCCTGGGCTCAGTGTCCTGCCACCACCATATTGTCGCGGTGCATCATTTCGGGACCTGCCGAGTAGCCCAGCAGCGACTCAATCTCCGAGGAGCTCTTGCGGCACAGCAGCCGCGCCTCGGCGCTGGCATAGCTGGCCAGACCACGGGCGATCTCGGCACCGTTCTCATCACGCACGGCAATCACTTCGCCGCGCGAGAAATCGCCCTCCACGGTGATCATGCCTATGGGCAGCAGGCTCTTGCCTTCATCGCGCAGCTTGGAGACGGCACCCGCATCCACGGTCACCGAACCGCGCAGCTGCAGATGGTCGGCAATCCACTGCTTGCGCGCCTGCATCTTGTGCGTGTTGGCAACCAGCAGCGTGCCTATGGACTCGCCACGCGTCAGACGCAGCAACACGTCTTTCTCACGTCCCCAGGCGATCACGGTGGAAGCACCGGAGCCCGCCGCACGCTTGGCCGCCAGGATCTTGGTGATCATGCCGCCCGTACCGATGGACAGGCCCGCACCACCGGCCATGGCTTCGAGCTCGGGGTTGCCGGCTTCGGCCACGTCGATGAACCTGGCATCGGGGTTCTTGCGCGGATCGGCGCTGTAGAGACCGCGCTGATCGGTCAGGATGACCAGTGCATCGGCCTCGACCAGATTGGCCACCAGCGCGCCCAGGGTGTCGTTGTCGCCGAAACGGATCTCGTCGATCACCACCGTGTCGTTCTCGTTGATGACGGGCACCACGCCCAGTTGCAGCAGCGTCAGCAGCGTGGTCCGGGCGTTCAGATAGCGCTCGCGATCGGCCAGATCCGCATGGGTCAGCAGCACCTGGGCGCTGGGCACGCCTTCGCCGCGCAGCTTGGTCTCGTACATCTGGGCCAGGCCCATCTGGCCGACGGCGGCTGCGGCCTGCAGCTCATGCACTTCTGTCGGCCGCGTGGCCCAGCCCAGGCGCTTCATGCCTTCGGCAATGGCGCCACTGGAGACCATGATGACTTCGCGTTTGACGCCGTCTTCACCATTCACCAATGCCGCCAACTGGCGGCTCCACTCTTCAATGGCGGCCTCATCCAGACCACGACCTTCATTCGTAACCAGGCTGGAGCCGACTTTGACGACGATGCGACGGGCATCACGCAGCACATTGGAAGACATGAGAATTTACAGTGTTTTAAGCCTCTGGCGCTTATGGGTAAAGCGCAACAAGCTATTAAATTCAAAGCAAAACAGCGCACCAAGTGCGCTGCTGGGTTATACCCTCTAGCTTATTCCGGATCGTAAGAGGCGAAACGCGGATCGGTCATATCCAGACCAGAATCCTCACCTCCCGCAAAGCGAGGATCAATCTCCTTGGGTGCCTGCTCCGCGAGTTGCTGGTTGTGCACATGCTCGAAGATCTTGCGGATCAGCGGCTCGCAGCCTTCACGGGTCAGCGCCGAGATCTCGAAGACCGGGCCCTTCCACTTGAAGCGCTTGACGAAGTCCTTGACCTTGGCAGCACGCTCTTCCTCGGGAACCATGTCCAGCTTGTTAAGCACCAGCCAGCGCGGCTTGTCGTAGAGCTCGGCGTCGTACTTCTTGAGCTCGGCCACGATGGCCTTGGCCTGCTCGACCGGGTCCACGCCCTCGTCGAACGGTGCAATGTCCACGATATGCAGCAACAGACGCGTGCGCTGCAGATGGCGCAGGAACTGGTGACCCAGGCCCGCACCTTCGGAAGCTCCTTCGATCAGACCGGGGATGTCGGCCACCACAAAGCTCTGCTCGGCGGCCACGCGCACCACGCCCAGATTGGGATGCAAGGTGGTGAAGGGATAGTCGGCGATCTTGGGACGGGCGTTGGAGACGGCCGTGATGAAGGTGGACTTGCCCGCATTGGGCATGCCCAGCAGGCCCACATCGGCCAGCACCTTGAGCTCCAGCTTGAGGTTGCGGCGCTCGCCAGGATAGCCGGGAGTCTTCTGGCGCGGCGCACGATTGATGGCGCTCTTGAAACGCAGATTGCCGAAACCGCCGTCACCGCCCTTGGCGATGGTGATGACCTGGCCGGGCTCCAGCAGCTCGAACAGCACTTCGCCGGTATCCGCATCGCTGATGATGGTGCCCACGGGCATGTTCAGCGTGATGTCGTCGCCGGCGGCGCCGAACATGTCGGAACCCATGCCGTGCTGGCCGCGCTTGGCCTCGTGGCGACGCGAATAGCGGTAATCCACCAGCGTGTTCAGGTTCACATCGGCCACGGCATACACATGACCGCCACGGCCGCCGTCGCCACCGTCGGGGCCGCCAAATTCTTTGTATTTCTCGTGCCGGAAAGACACGCAACCATTGCCGCCGTCACCGGCCGCAATGTCGATAAAAGCTTCGTCAACGAACTTCATGAGGCATCCAGTCTACAAAATCAGTGTGCACCAGAAGCTCCGGGCCACACCTGAGTGGTCTATTACCATGCCCCATCTGCCAGAAATCTGCTGCCTGGAGCCTTTTCAAACAACAAAGCCCCGACAAGTCGGGGCTTTGTTTGAGTCAAAGACGACTTATGCAGCCGTGATGTTGACTGTTTGCTTGGACAGAGCGCCCTTCACACCGAACGACACGTGGCCGTCAACCAGTGCAAACAGGGTGTGATCCTTGCCCACGCCAACGTTCTCACCGGGGTGGAACTTGGTGCCGCGCTGACGCACGATGATGGAACCAGCTGTCACCAGCTCGCCACCAAAGGCCTTCACGCCCAGCATTTTTGGCTTGGAATCACGTCCGTTACGCGTAGAGCCGCCGCCTTTTTTCTGTGCCATGACTTAGCTCCTAAAATTAAGCAGCGATTGCCACGATTTGCAGTTCGGTGAACTGCTGACGATGGCCTTGGCGCTTTTGATAGTGCTTACGACGGCGCATCTTGAAGATGTGCACCTTGTCGTGCTTGCCGTGAGCAACCACAGTTGCCTTTACAGATGCACCGGACACCAGGGGGGCACCAACCTTGATTTCAGCGCCGTTGCCGACGGCCAAAACTTGGTCGATCACGATTTCCTGGCCTACGTCCGCAGCAATCTGTTCTACCTTGATCTTTTCGCCAGCTGCAACGCGATACTGCTTGCCGCCGGTTTTTATGACTGCGTACATTGAAAACCTCTAAAGTCTGAGAGTTCCATGAAATGATTTCCACGGAGCCGGCAATTCTAGCACGCATGCATTTTTTCTGCTGTCATACCCCTAGGAACCGATTCAGGATCTCCGGAGGCCGCGCGGAATGGGATGCCACGCAGGTGCGTGGCAAGGCTTGCTCCTTGCAAGCGACCGCAATGCCACAGACTGCCCGCAAAGCCTCTGTTCACTTGAACGGGCTCTGAGGACACCACGCAAAACCCTGTTGCATCTTCCTATAATCGTGAGTCCACTTGGCGGTTCATCACCTTGACTACAGAAATTTCCACATCCAATCCGCTTGCCTTGATCGCAGATGACATGCGCGAAGTGGATATCGTCATTGCTCAGCGACTGACAACCAGCGTCCCCCTGATCGCACAGATCTCCCAATACATCATTGCAGCGGGCGGCAAGCGCCTGCGCCCGGCGCTGCTGCTGCTGATCGCCGGTGCCCTGGGGCATCAGGGCAAGAACAAATACATTCTGGCCGCCGTGGTGGAGCTGATTCACACCGCGACCTTGCTGCACGACGATGTGGTGGACGAATCCACGCTGCGTCGTGGCAGGGCCACGGCCAACGAGACCTTTGGCAACCCTGCCAGTGTTCTGGTCGGAGACTTTCTGCACACCCGCTCCTTCCAGATGATGGTGGAAGTGGGCAGCATGCGCGTGCTGCAAATCCTGTCCGACGCCACCAACGTGATCGCAGAAGGCGAAGTCCAGCAGCTCATCAATACCCATGATGCTTCGCTGAATGAAGCCGGCTATCTGCACGTCATCCGCTCCAAGACCGCCCAGCTCTTCGAGGCCAGCGCCCAGCTGGCAGCCGTGCTGGCGGGTGCCACGCCTGAAGTGGAGCAGGCCTGTGCCGCCTATGGCCAGGCACTTGGAACGGCGTTCCAGATCATTGACGATGTGCTGGACTACACCGGCAACACTCAGGAAATGGGCAAGAACCTTGGCGATGACCTGCGCGAAGGCAAATGCACCCTGCCCCTGATCGCCGCCATGCAGCGCGGCAGCGCCGAGCAGGCCGCCATCGTGCGCAACGCCATCGAACAAGGCTCTACGGATCAACTGGATGCCGTGGTGGAAATCGTGCGCAGCACCGGTGCCCTTGACGTCGCCCGAGCCGCCGCGCACGCGGAAGCCCAGCGCGCCATTGATGCACTGGCCTCGCTGCCAAGCAATGCATACACCGCAAGTTTGCTACAATTGGCCTCTCAGCTTTTGGAGCGCCGCACCTGAATCGCCAGGTGCACCACGGTGCTCGACAAACAAAGCCTGCGGGGTGTAGCTTAGCCTGGTAGAGCGCTACGTTCGGGACGTAGAGGCCGGAGGTTCGAATCCTCTCACCCCGACCAATCTCATTTTTGTCGCAGTTTCTTGCGCCATGTTCAATGACGCGGCATTGACGCATGCATGCGCGCCTGGCGACCTGCCGTTTGCCACAACAAGAATGGTAGGATAGATCCTCTACTCCCCTCCCAGACTTGGATACATGGCTGCTGCCGACACTCTGCAAAAGAACACTCCTGCGCCCATTGCCATCCCAGGTTTAGGCAGGGCCCTGATTTCTGCAGGAAAGGTTTCGCAGCAAGCCGCCGAGAACGCGGCCAAGAAAGCCGCCACAGGCAAGACCCCGTTCATCACCGAGCTCAGCCAGTCTGGTGAAATCAGCGCGCTGGAAATTGCCGAAACCATTTCCATGATGTTCAGCACTCCGCTGCTGGACCTCAACGCCATCGACGTCCAGCAACTTCCGCGCGAGCTGCTGGACCCGAAAATCAGCAACGCCTATCGCGTGCTGGCACTCAGCAAGCGCGGCAATCGGCTCACCATCGCCACGGCAGACCCTACTCAGCAGGAAGCTGCCGAACAGATCAAATTCACGACTCAGTTGCTGGTGGACTGGGTGGTTGTCGAGGCCGACAAGCTGCAAAAGCTCGTCGAGCAGACCGGCAAGAGCGTCAGCGAATCTCTGGACACCTATTCCAGTTCTGGGGACTTTGACTTTGACGACGTCAAGATCGAGGATGCCCCCGAGGAAAAAGACAATGCCGTCGGCGCCGAGGTCGAAGATGCGCCGGTCGTCAAGTTTCTGCACAAGATGCTGCTGGACGCCTTCAATATGCGCGCGTCCGACTTGCACTTCGAGCCCTACGAACACAATTACCGCGTGCGCTTTCGTATCGACGGCGAGCTGCGCGAGATTGCCTCTCCTCCTATCGCGATCAAGGACAAGCTGGCTTCGCGCATCAAGGTGATCTCGCGCCTGGACATCTCGGAGAAACGCGTTCCGCAAGACGGCCGCATGAAGCTCAAGGTCGGCCCTGATCGCGTCATCGACTTTCGTGTCAGCACCTTGCCCACGCTGTTTGGCGAAAAGATCGTGATCCGTATTCTGGACCCGAGCTCGGCCAAGATGGGCATCGATGCCCTCGGCTACGAACCCGAGGAAAAAGAGCGCCTGCTCAAGGCCATCAACCGCCCCTACGGCATGATTCTGGTTACCGGCCCCACGGGCTCGGGCAAGACCGTGTCGCTCTACACCTGCCTGAACCTGCTCAACCAGCCGGGCGTGAACATTGCCACCGCCGAAGACCCTTCCGAAATCAACATGCCCGGCGTCAACCAGGTGAATGTGAACGAGAAGGCCGGCCTGACCTTTGCCGCTGCGCTCAAGTCCTTTCTGCGCCAGGACCCGGACATCATCATGGTCGGTGAAATCCGTGACCTGGAAACCGCCGACATCTCGATCAAGGCCGCCCAGACCGGGCACCTGGTGCTGTCCACGCTGCACACCAATGACGCTCCGACCACGCTGACGCGCATGCGCAATATGGGCATCGCCCCTTTCAATATTGCCTCCAGCGTGATCCTGATCACCGCCCAGCGTCTGGCGCGACGCCTGTGCGCGCAGTGCAAGGAACCCGCCGACATACCGCACGACGCCCTGATCGATGCCGGCTACGACGAAGCCGAACTCGACGGCAGCTGGGTCAGCTACAAGCCTGTCGGCTGCCCTGCCTGCAACAACGGCTACAAGGGACGTGTCGGTATTTATCAGGTGATGCCCATCAGCGAAGAAATTCAGCGCATCATCCTGCGTGACGGCAGCGCCCTGGAGATTGCCGCACAGGCCAAGGCCGAGGGAGTACGCTCTCTGCGCGGCTCGGGCCTGCATAAAGTCAAGCTGGGTCTGACCTCACTCGAAGAAGTGCTGGCGGTCACCAACGAATAAAACCAGTATCAGTGAGGGAACGCCATGGCAAGCGCAGCGTCCAAGGGAATCAAGGAATTTCTCTTCGAGTGGGAAGGCAAGGACCGCAACGGCAAGATCGTTCGCGGCGAAACTCGTGCCGGCGGAGAAAACCAGATCCAGGCCATGCTGCGCCGCCAGGGCGTGACTCCGTCCAAGATCAAGAAGCGCAGGACCCGCGGCGGCAAGAAGATCAAGCCCAAGGACATTGCGCTGTTCACTCGCCAGCTGGCCACCATGATGAAGGCCGGCGTGCCGCTGCTGCAGTCTTTCGACATTGTGGGTCGGGGTAACACCAACCCTAACGTCACCAAGCTGCTCAACGACATTCGATCCGATGTGGAAACCGGCACCTCGCTGAGCGCTGCCTTTCGCAAGTTTCCGCTCTATTTCAACAGCCTCTACTGCAATCTGGTGGAGGCCGGCGAGGCCGCAGGTATTCTGGAATCGTTGCTGGACCGTCTTGCCACCTATATGGAAAAGACGGAAGCCATCAAGTCCAAGATCAAGTCGGCGCTGATGTACCCCACATCGGTCATGATCGTGGCCTTCGTCGTGGTGACCGTGATCATGATCTTCGTGATCCCTGCCTTCAAGGAGGTCTTCACCTCCTTTGGCGCCGACCTGCCCGCGCCCACGCTGCTGGTGATGGGCATCAGCGATTACTTTGTTCAGTACTGGTGGCTGATCTTCGGCGTGCTGGGCGGCGGCATCTATTTCTTCATGCAGGCCTGGAAGCGCAACGAGCGCGTGCAGCAGTTCATGGACCGCACCATACTCAAGCTGCCCATCTTCGGCGTGCTGATCGAGAAGTCCTGCGTGGCCCGCTGGACGCGTACGCTGTCCACCATGTTTGCCGCCGGCGTGCCGCTGGTCGAGGCGCTGGACTCCGTGGGAGGCGCCTCGGGCAACTACCTCTACAGAAATGCCACCGACAGGATTCAGTCGGAAGTCTCCACGGGCACCAGCCTCACGGTTGCCATGGCCAATGCCAACATCTTCCCTTCCATGGTGCTGCAGATGTGTGCCATCGGCGAGGAGTCGGGCGCCATCGACCATATGCTGGGCAAGGCAGCCGATTTCTATGAAAGCGAAGTCGACGAAATGGTGGCGGGCCTCTCCAGCCTGATGGAGCCCATCATCATCGTCTTCCTGGGCACCTTGATCGGCGGCATCGTGGTGTCCATGTATCTGCCTATCTTCAAGCTGGGTCAAGTGGTCTGATGATTTCCGAACTGGTGTTGAATGCCGCTGCCGGCGGCGTGCTGGGCTTGCTGATCGGCAGCTTTCTGAATGTGGTGATCCACCGCCTGCCTCTGATGATGGAGCAGGAATGGCATGCCGAAGGTGCGCAATGGGCCGAGGAACAAAAGGACAAGGGCGCCAGAATCGAGCTGCCGCCGGCCAAGCCTGCCATCACGCTGAGCCAGCCTCGTTCGCGCTGCCCGCATTGCGGCCATCAGGTCGCCTGGTACGAGAACATTCCCGTGCTGAGCTACCTGTTTCTGCGCGGACGCTGCGCCGAGTGCAAAAAGCCCATCAGCCTGCGCTACCCTGTGGTTGAGCTGGTCTGCGCCGCGCTGTTTGCCTTCTGCCTGGGCCGCGACGGCCTGACCGCCACCGGCTTTGCCTGGTGCGGCTTCAGCGCGGCGCTGCTGGCGCTTGCACTGATAGACTGGGACACCACATTCCTGCCGGACTCCATCACTCTGCCCCTGCTCTGGGCCGGCCTGATCGCCTCCGCACTGCAGTGGACCAGCGTGCCTCTGCAACAATCGCTGTGGGGCGCCGTCGCAGGCTATATGTCGCTATGGCTGATCTTCTGGGCCTTCAAGCTGGCAACGGGCAAGGAAGGCATGGGCTACGGCGACTTCAAGCTGTTTGCCGCACTCGGTGCCTGGTTTGGCTGGCAGGCACTGGTACCCATCATTCTCATGGCATCGGTCGTGGGCGCCGTCATCGGCATTGCACTCAAGATCAACAGCAAGCTGCGAGAAGGCGGCTATGTGCCCTTCGGCCCTTTTCTTGCCGGCGGCGGTTTCGTCAGCCTGATCTGGGGCCCGCAGGCGGTGCTCAGCTTTGCAGGCCTGTAAGCCATGAGAGTCGCACCTGAGCGCTCACCATTCAGACTGGGGCTGACGGGCGGCATCGGCAGCGGCAAAAGCACGGTTGCTGCCAGGCTGCAGGCATGCGGCGCGACGCTGATCGATGCCGACCATATCTCGCGCAGCCTGACGGCAAGCGGCGGCATGGCCCTGCCCCTCATTGCTCAGGCTTTTGGTGCCGACCTGATCGACGCACAGGGCGCCCTCAACCGCGCCCGCATGCGTGAGCTGGTCTTCGCCGATCCGTCCGCGCGCCAGCGCCTGGAAGCCATTCTCCACCCCCTGATCGCCGAGCAGACCCGGCAGCAGCATGAAGCAGCCGTGGCTGCGGGCAGCAAACTCATCGTGCACGACATTCCGCTGCTGGTCGAGTCCGGCCACTGGCGAACACGCCTGGATGGCGTGCTGGTCGTGGACTGCCGCGAAAGCACTCAGACAGAGCGCGTCATGGCACGCAGCGCTCTCACACGCGAGGCCGTGCAGGCCATCATCGACGCCCAGGCCACGCGTGCCCAGCGTCTGGCCACGGCCGACTGGGTCATCTATAACGATGACGGGGTCACAATCGGAACTCTCCACGCATATACCGATCAAATCGCTGCATGGTTCGGGCTATGATGCAGACCATGGCTTGGCCTGTGCGTGTGATCGCCGCATGTGCACGTTGACCGCTGATTCCTGTGCACCCCGAGGAGCCCAGCAAACGTGATCCTGTACGAATATCCTTTTAACGAGCGTCTGAGAACTTATCTGCGTCTTGAGCAGCTGTATCGCCGTCTGCGCGAGCTGCTGACCCGCGCGCATTCGGTCGATCATCATTTCGCCCTGATCACCATCTTCGAGATCATGGATGTGGCTTCGCGCAGCGATCTGCGGGCCGACGTCATCAAGGACCTGGAGCGCCAGAAGCATCTGCTGGACGTGTTGCGCGACAACCCCGATATTTCCCAGCACATGCTGCACCAGGTGGCGCGCCAGGTGGAGAGCTGCTTTGCCACCATCAATGCACAGACCGGCAAGACCGGCCAGGCGCTGACCGAAAACGAATGGCTGATGTCCATACGCAGCCGTGTGGGCATACCCGGCGGCACCTGCAGCTTTGACCTGCCGGCCTATCACGCCTGGCAGAACCTCGATCCGCGCTACCGCCAGCGCGACCTCGAAGACTGGGCCGGCGAGCTGACCCCGCTGGGTCAGGCGCTTGAGCTGATCCTGCAGCTGCTGCGCGAAACCGGCATTCCCCAGCGCGTGGTGGCCGAGCAAGGCGTGTTCCAGCAGGCCATGCCGGCCGGCCGCAGCTTCCAGCTGCTGCGCCTGCGCATAGAGCCGCATCTGAATCTGGTGCCGGAAATCAGCGGCAACCGCCTGCTGGTGTCGGTGCGCCTGCTCAAGCTGGCCCATGGCAGCAAGCCCCAGCCCAGCAATGACGACGCCACTTTCGAGCTCACGCTCTGCGCATAAGTCCCCGGCAGTCTTCTCGTCCCGATTGAGCCGCACATTGCGGCTCAATGGCTTTCAGGGTCGGCCACCCGTGTTTTCCAGCTGTGATACATCTACGCCATGAGCACTGACAAGCAATCCCCCACCATGGTGAAATGCCCGACCTGCGGCGGCCCCAGCGTTTTTTTGCCCAGCAACAAATTCCGCCCCTTCTGCAGCGAGCGTTGCCGCAATATCGACCTGGGCGCCTGGGGCAATGAAGAGTTCCGCGTCCCGGCTCAGACGCCTCCCGAAGATGCGCCGTTTGGTGATCCACGCACGGAAAACTAAGCAAGGCAGCAAAAAACAAGAGCGCCTTGCGCATGGAATGTCTTGATTTCAGCTTGATTGACCAAGAAAATCGAGATTCAACCAGAGCAAGGCGCTCTTTATTTCAGAGCATACCGCTTCAGACCAGAGGCTGCTGCGCCTCGTAATGGCTTTGATCAAAGACCAGGCCGCGCTCCTCGCTCAGCCATTGCAGCACGGGATAGGCACCAGGCAGGACGGGGTGCACATCGAGCGGCAACTGCTGCCAGGCCATTTGCTGGCCCTCGCGCATCTCGAACTCGCCCGTCCATTCCGTCACCTTGCACCAGTGCAGACGCACCAGCGCATGCGGGTAGTCATGCTCGGTCACCTTCCAGGCATGGGCCTGGCCAATGGTCACGCCCAGCTCTTCGATCAGCTCGCGGCGCAAAGCCTGCTCCACGCTCTCTCCGGCCTCCAGCTTGCCGCCAGGAAACTCCCAGTAGCCCGCATAAGGCTTGCCTGCAGGGCGGCTTGAAATCAGCAGCGCCCCATCGGATTCGCGCAACAGCACGCCCACGGCCACTTCCGTGTGCTTGCGCTGCGCCTGTGTTTCAGCAGTCACTTCCACAAAACTCTTTCTTCATTCCAGGTCTGCTTCTTCAGCCAGACCGTCCACATCTTCAATGCGCTTCTTGACCGTCACAGGGCGCTCGTTGCGGCCCGCGTAGTCGCGCGCGAACTGGTGGGCCACACGGCCGCTGCGCGAGCCGCGCTCCAGCGCCCAGACCAGGGCTTCGGGCCTGGCTGCCTCGATGGTGGCCTGGTCCATGCCCAGCGCAGACAGCCACTGCGCCACCACGCGCAGATACTCGTCCTGGCTGAAGGGGTAGAAGCTCACCCAGAGACCGAAGCGCTCGGACAGCGATATTTTTTCCTCCACCACTTCGCCGGGGTGGATCTCGCCGTTCTCGCTTTTTTGCTGCGCCAGGTTGTCCGTCATGTACTCGGGCAACAGATGGCGGCGGTTGCTGGTGGCATAGACCAGCACATTCGGCGTGGCCGCGGAAACCGAGCCATCCAGCATGGATTTCATGGCCTTGTAGCCTGGCTCGCCCTCTTCAAAGCTCAGATCGTCACAATAGATGATGAACTTCTCGCTGCGGCCGGCGACCACGTCGACGATGTCGGGCAGATCGGTCAGATCGGCCTTGTCCACCTCGATCAGACGCAGACCCTGGGGCGCAAAGCTGTGCAGACAGGCGCGGATCAGCGAGGACTTGCCCGTGCCGCGCGCGCCCGTCAGCAACACGTTGTTCGCCGTGCGACCACTGACGAACTGCTCGGTATTGCGCGCAATCTTTTCCTTTTGCACGTCGATGTTCTGCAGATCGGACAGCTGCATGGCGCCCACATGGCGCACCGGCTCCAGCACGCCGCAGCCGTTCGCGCGCTTGCGGTAGCGCCAGGCAATCGCCGCATTCCAGTCGGCGGGCGCCTGCAGGGGCTGGGGCAGCACGGACTCGATGCGCTGCATCAATTGCTCGGCACGCTCGACCAAGCGCTCCAAAGGGTTCATCACATCTTGCACGATCGAATCTCCATCTGTTTTTATAGCTGTTAGCGCTTGCTACTGCTTGACTTCAATGAGAAAAATAACTGAAACCCAATAAATACAAGCGATAGCAGCTTCTCAATTTATAGCCCCATCACTTTAAAACTGGCGCGCCCCAAACCAGAGACAGCGAGCAAGCTCCGCCGCGCAGCGAGGCTGTCGTCCCCCTCCCATAGCGCGCAGCGCGTAGAGAGAGGGGGAAGGCGCGTTGCCCAGGCGGGACCGCCCAGGCAACGCGCCTCAGGGGGTGATCATTTACGACCGGTAATCCGCATTGATCGTCACATATTCGTGACTCAGATCGCAGGTCCACACCGTCTGCGCGGCATCGCCACGACCCAGCAGCACGCGCACCAGGATCTCCTGCTGCTTCATCACGCGCTGACCGTCTTCTTCCTTGTAGGAAGGATTGCGACCGCCATCGACCACCACATGCACATCGTCCAGGTACAGATCGATTTTGGTCTGATCCAGATCGGCAATGCCGGCATAGCCTACAGCGGCCAGGATGCGGCCCAGGTTGGGGTCGGAAGCAAAAAAGGCCGTCTTGACCAGGGGCGAGTGGGCAATGGAGTAAGCAACCAGACGGCACTCTTCCTCATTCTTGCCGCCCTCGACCTTGACGCTGATGAACTTGGTGGCACCCTCGCCATCGCGAACAATGGCCTGCGCGAGTTTTTGCGCCACTTCCAGCAATGCTGCCTTGAGCTGCTCGCCTTCGGCACTGGAGAGCGCCGTGACCTGGGCATTGCCAGCCTTGTGGGTGGCGATCAGCACGAACGAGTCATTGGTGGAAGTGTCGCCATCAATGGTCACGCGGTTGAAGGAGCCGTCGGCCAGTTCCTTGACCAGGGGCTGCAGCAGCTCGGGGGCAATCGCCGCATCGGTAGCCAGAAAGCCCAGCATGGTCGCCATATTGGGGCGGATCATGCCCGCGCCCTTGCTGATGCCGGTGATGGAAACCGTCTTGCCGCCAATGCTGACGCTGCGGCTGAAAGCCTTGGGCAAGGTGTCGGTGGTCATGATGCCTTCGGCAGCCGTGGCCCAGTTATCAGCCTTGGCGGCAGCAATGGCCTTGGGCATGCCAGCCACGATGCGGTCCACGGGCAGCTCTTCCATGATCACGCCGGTGGAAAAAGGCAGGATCTGGCCCGCGTTCAGATCCAGCTCCTTGGCCAGCGCAGCGCAGGTGGCACGGGCATTGGCCAGACCGGCGGCGCCGGTGCCGGCATTGGCATTGCCGGTGTTGACGACCATGGCGCGGATGCCGGTGCCGGCCGCCAGATGCTCGCGGCAGATCTGCACGGGAGCGGCGCAGAAACGGTTCTGGGTGAACACGCCGGCCACCGAGGCGCCTTCGTCGAGCAGGAACACCGTCAGGTCCTTGCGATTGGCCTTGCGCACGCCGGCTTCGGTAACACCAATGCGAACGCCATTGATCGCCAGCAGATCAGCGGCGACGGGAGCGGAAAGATTCACGGACATTTCTGTATGTTCCTGAGAAAAGCCTCCCCCTGAGCCGCTGCGCGGCTTCCCCCTGAGGGGGACGACATCTTCGCCGCGAGGCGGCTCTTGCTCGATGTCTCCGGCCAAGAGCGCGCCCCGTGCAGCAGCCTAGGGGTCGAAAGTTAAAACGTTCCCCATTATCGGAACAAACAGAGGCCTGAACGGACTTGCCGGATTTTGTTGCGCAAAAAGCTGCGCCCCAATGCAAACACGAGCCGCAGCCCGTGTTGTTCGATAACGCATGCTCCAAGCCAGAGACGGCCAGCAAGGGGCGCCACCGCAATGAGTCCCCTTCAGGGGGAAGGCGCCAAGCGCCTCAGGGGGTCAGGACAGCTTGCCGTGGCAAAGCTTGAACTTCTTGCCGCTACCGCAGGGGCAAGGGTCGTTGCGGCCCACGTGCACGCCCTCGGGCATGGCCAGAGGCTCGGCCAGCATCACGTCGTCCTCGATGCTCATGCCTTCGGTTTCCGAGGGCGAGGCATAGCTCATGTGCTCCAGGCTCTGCGCGCCGCGCTCGTTCATGGCGACGGCGGCTTCGTCCATCTCTTCGCGCGAGCGGACCTGGACCGTCATCAGCACGCGGGTGACTTCGGTCTTGACCTGATCGATCAGTTGGCGGAACAGCTCGAAAGCCTCGCGCTTGTATTCCTGCTTGGGCTGCTTCTGGGCATAGCCGCGCAGGTGAATGCCCTGGCGCAGATAGTCCAGCGCAGCCAGGTGGTCGCGCCAGTTGGTGTCGAAGCTCTGCAGCAGCACGGCGCGCTGGAATTGCGTGAAGTTCTCCTGGCCGATCAAGGCCACCTTGGCGTCGAACAGATCGTGGGCTGCCTTGACGACCTTCTCCAGAATGTCTTCGTCAGTGATGGATTCGGAACCCGCCACGTCCTGCTGCAAGGAAAGATCGATCTGCCATTCGCTGGCCAGCGCCTTCTCCAGGCCGGGCACATCCCACTGCTCTTCCATGGACTCGGCCGGCACGTACTGACGCACCAGGTCGGTGATCACGTCCTCGCGCATGGCGGCCAGCATGCCATTCAGGTCTGTGGAATCCAGAATGTCGTTGCGCTGCTGGTAGATCACCTTGCGCTGGTCGTTGGCAACGTCGTCATATTCGAGCAGTTGCTTGCGCATGTCGAAGTTGCGTGCTTCGACCTTGCGCTGCGCCGACTCGATGGAGCGGGTCACGATGCCGGCCTCGATGGCTTCGCCTTCGGGCATCTTCAGGCGGTCCATGATGGCCTTGACTCGGTCGCCCGCGAAGATGCGCATCAACTGGTCGTCCAGGCTCAGATAGAAGCGCGAAGAGCCGGGGTCGCCCTGGCGGCCCGAGCGGCCGCGCAGCTGGTTGTCGATACGGCGCGATTCATGACGCTCGGTGGCGATGATGCGCAGACCGCCCAGTGCCACGATCTTGTCGTGGGCCACTTGCCAGTCGGCACGCAGCTGCTCGATCTGCTGGTTGCGCTCGGTCTCGCTGAGTGCCTCGTTGCTCTCGATGGCCTTGAGCTGCTTGTCGATATTGCCGCCCAGCACGATGTCGGTACCACGGCCGGCCATATTGGTGGCGATGGTGATCATGCCTTCGCTGCCCGCCTGGGCAATGATGTCGGCCTCGCGCTCATGCTGCTTGGCGTTGAGCACCTGATGGGGCAGCTTCTCGCGGGTCAGCAGCTGGTCGATGATTTCGGAGTTCTCGATCGAGGTCGTGCCGACCAGCACGGGCTGGCCGCGCTCGTAGCACTCGCGGATGTCCTTGATCGCCGCGTCGTACTTTTCCTTGGTGGTCTTGTAGACGCGATCGAGCTGGTCCTGGCGCTTGCTGGGCTTGTTGGGCGGCACCACCACGGTTTCCAGGCCATAGATTTCCTGGAATTCGTAGGCTTCGGTGTCGGCCGTACCGGTCATGCCCGACAGCTTCTTGTAGAGACGGAAGTAGTTCTGGAAGGTGATCGAGGCCATGGTCTGGTTCTCGGCCTGGATGGCCACACCTTCCTTGGCTTCCACGGCCTGGTGCAGGCCATCGCTCCAGCGGCGGCCGGCCATCAGACGGCCGGTGAACTCGTCCACGATCACGATTTCGTCGTTCTGCACCACATAGTGCTGGTCGCGGAAATACAACTGGTTGGCACGCAGCGCGGCGTACAG
This sequence comes from Comamonas sp. F1-6, assembly GCF_039581415.1. Lineage (NCBI taxonomy): Bacteria > Pseudomonadati > Pseudomonadota > Betaproteobacteria > Burkholderiales > Comamonadaceae > Comamonas > Comamonas sp. F1-6. Next base: position 155,196 of record NZ_JBCPWN010000010.1, on the reverse strand, counting down.
ATGATGCACCAGAGAGATGTTGGAGGGGTCGTACAGGGACGAGCCTTCGGCGATCAGGCCGGCATGGGCCAGCAGGCGCTCGGCCGCTTCATAGCCCTGATCGGTCAGGTAGACCTGATGGGATTTTTCATCGACCGTGAAATCGCCGGGCTTGGTCACGCCCTCACCCGTGCGGGGATCGGCTTCGCCCTCCTGGCGCACCAGATTCGGCACGATCTGATTCATGGCCACGTACATGGCCGTGTGATCTTCGGCCGGGCCGGAGATGATCAACGGAGTACGCGCCTCGTCGATCAGGATGGAGTCCACCTCGTCGACGATGGCGTAGTTCAGCACGCGCTGCACGCGGTCGCCGGGCTCGTACACCATGTTGTCACGCAGGTAGTCGAAGCCGTATTCGTTGTTTGTGCCGTAGGTGATGTCGGAGTTGTATGCCTGCTGCTTTTGTTCGCGCGACAGATTGGGCAGGTTGATGCCCACCGACAGGCCGAGGAAGTTGTAGAGGCGAGCCATGGTCGTGGCATCGCGATTGGCCAGGTAATCGTTGACGGTCACGACATGCACGCCCTCGCCCGACAGGGCATTGAGGTACACGGGCAGCGTCGCGGTCAGCGTCTTGCCTTCTCCGGTGCGCATTTCGGCAATCTTGCCGTAATGCAGCGCCATGGCGCCCAGCATCTGCACGTCGAAGTGACGCATCTTCATGACGCGCTTGGAGCCTTCACGCACTACGGCAAAGGCTTCGGGCAACAACTCGTCCAGCGCCTCGCCCTTGGCAACGCGGTCCTTGAACTCCTGCGTCTTGGCGCGCAATGCCTCATCGCTGAGCTTTTCGTACTCAGGCTCCATCGCATTGATGCGAGCGACTGTTTTACGGTATTGCTTGAGCAACCGGTCATTGCGGCTGCCGAACAGTTTGGTGAGGAAATTGGTGGCCATGCGTGCGAAGGCACATTGCTTTTTTGCCTGTTGCGCAAAGCAATGTGTCCAGAATCCCTTGATTGTTGGTCTTCAGATGGGGCCGTCCCTGCGGCAGTCAAGAGCCACACCCGAAATGGGTGAAAAAACCTCCTGACGCACCCCAAACAGGGACAGGACCAAAAAATGATTCTAACCGCGCAAGCCTGCCTTGGCTTTTCGCTACTCCAGAGCACGTATGGGATTGCACTGCACGCGCAAATAGCCGGCACTGCGGCATTCATTCTCGGCTGAGCTAAGCTCGGGCTTGCCCTTGCCCAACTGTTTGCCGCTCGCATGACCATTGTTCGCCGCCATCACGCCGTAACTGCCATCAATGCCATGGAGTCTTCTCCCACATTGGCGCGCCTGGCAGCACTGACTCAGGACTCCAGCAACCGGCTCAAAGCCGTTTTACCCCTGGTTCCGCCCATGCTGCGCGCCAGCTTGCAGGCCGGCCCCATTGATGAAGACGGCTGGTGCCTGATCGTGAAAAACAACGCTGCTGCGGCCAAAGTGCGCCAATTGCTGCCGGCCATGGCGGCTCATCTGCGCACCAAAGGCTGGGCCGTCAACAGCATCCGCATCAAAGTTCAGGCCTGACAAGCCCTTTTTAAAGGCAGAAAAACAAAAAAGGCCTCCGAAGAGACCTATTTGTTTGGTGCCGGTTGTCGGATTCGAACTGACGACCTACCGCTTACAAGGCGGGTGCTCTACCAACTGAGCTAAACCGGCGAAGACTGAATTCTAACGTAGAAATTCAGCCCCAAAAGAAGAATCCTGAAATTTCCCGATCTGCCGGCAAAAACACTGGCCGGACTACTTCACACGCTTGAGCGCCGGACGACCACCAGCGGGTGGCGGCGTACGAGGAGCATCATCTTCGCCGGAAGCTTCTGCTTCCGCCTTGACGGGAACCAGTTGCACCACACGCTCGGCCGAGGACTCCTCATCCGACTCCATGTCGGGCTCGGCATCCTCCATCGATGGCGCATCGTCGTCCTCGGGGACTTCGTCCTCCTCGGGCGGGAAGGCCATGCCCTGGCCGGTCTCGCGGGCATAGATGGCCATGACGTTCGCCACAGGCACCATGATTTCCCGTGGCTGGCCGCCAAAGCGTGCCTTGAATTCAACATACTCATTGCCGATCAGCAGGCCGCTGGTCGCGTCATAGCTGATGTTGAGCACGATTTGACCATCACGCACAAACTCCATGGGCACCTGGGTGCTGCGGTCCACGCGCACGGCAATATGCGGCGTCAAACCATTGTCGGTACACCATTCAAACAATGCCCGCAGCAGATACGGACGGGTTGAAGTCGTTTCAGGGGCTGTCATCTCATTTCCTGACGAATCAAATCCAGAAGATTGCAAAGACAAAAAAGCGGGCAGATGAAGGAAAGCCCTTCAACATGCCCGCTCTGCGCTCATGTGCAATTACTTGCGCATGACCTTTTCAGAGGGAGTCAGTGCTTCAATGTAAGCGGGGCGCGAGAAAATGCGCTCGGCATACTTGAGCAGAGGGGCAGCATTCTTGGACAGCTCGATGCCGTAATAGTCCAGGCGCCACAGCAGGGGAGCAATCGCCACATCCAGCATGGAGAAGTTCTCGCCCATGATGTACTTGTTCTTCAGGAAGATAGGCGCCATCTGGGTCAGGCGGTCACGGATATGGGCACGAGCCTTCTCCAGAGCCTTTTCATTGCCCTTGACGTTGCGCTCTTCCAGAGCGCTCACGTGCACGAACAGTTCCTTTTCGAAGTTCAGCAGGAACAGGCGCACACGGGCACGGTCCACAGGGTCGCCAGGCATCAGCTGGGGATGGGGAAAGCGCTCGTCGATGTACTCGTTGATGATGTTGGACTCGTACAGGATCAGGTCGCGCTCGACCAGGATTGGCACTTGACCATAGGGGTTCATCACGGCGATTTCTTCGGGCTTGCTGAACAAGTCCACATCGCGGATCTCGAAATCCATGCCTTTTTCAAACAGCACAAAGCGGCAGCGGTGTGAGAAGGGGCAAGTCGTTCCCGAATAAAGCACCATCATGGTGGAGACTCCTAAAAATCAAAAAGAGTGGGTTGCCCACGGCACCCCACTCTGCACTAACACGGTTTGGCTGCAGACAACTTCTGCACGGCGGCAAAGCCTATTTCACGTCTTTCCAGAACGCGGCATTCAGGCGCCAAGCGATAAAGATGAAGAAGGCCAGGAAAATCAACACGCCCACCCCGATACGGGTTCGGGTGTTCTGAGCCGGCTCCCCCATCCATTGCAGGTAATTCACCAGATCGCCAACTGCCTGATCGTACTGCACTGCGCTCATCTTGCCAGGAGACACCTGCTCCCAACCCTTGAAGACCTGGGTCTTAGTTCCATGGTCGTCATGCTCTTCGAAGATGGCGCGACGCTCACCCTGCAGCTCCCACAGCGCATGCGGCATGCCTACGCTGGGAAAGGCAAGATTATTCCAGCCCGTGGCCTTGGTGTCATCCCTATAGAAAGTACGCAAGAAGGTATACAGGTAATCAGCGCCCGAGCCGCCCGAGCCGGCACGCGAGCGCGCGATCACGGTCAGGTCGGGCGGGTTGGCACCGAACCACTCCTTGGCTTCCTTGGGATTGATGGCTGCCTTCATGGTCTCACCTACCTTGTCGGTGGTGAACAACAGATTGTCCTTGATGTCCTGATCGGTCAGACCGATGTCCTTCAAGCGATTGAAACGCATGAAGGCAGCGGAGTGGCAGCTCAGGCAGTAGTTGACAAAGATCTTGGCACCATTTTGCAGGGATGCCGTGTCGCTGGTGTTGACTGGCGCCTTGTCCCAGTGGATGCCGCCTTCAGAAGCTTGCGCAGCGCCGGCAATACCCAGGGCTGCAACCAGGGTCAGAATCAGTTTCTTCATTCTTGTTCTCTCCTGCTTCAGTGAGGCTTGAAGGTGACACGCTCGGGCACGGGCTTGGTTTCACCCAAGCGGCTCCACCAGGGCATGAGCAGGAAGAAGCCGAAGTAGAACAGCGTGCCGACCTGCGACACCTTCTCGCCCACCGGCGACGGAGGCTGCACCCCCAGATAAGCCAGGACGACGAAGTTCACCACAAACACTGCATACACATATTTGTGCCAGCTGGGACGATAGCGGATCGACTTGACCGGGCTGCAATCGAGCCAGGGCAAGGCAAACAGGATGATGACCGCACCACCCATGACAACCACGCCCCAGAACTTGGCGTCGATGGACAGCATCATGGCGATGGCACCCAGGGCCACGATGGCGACGGCGCCCTTGGCAAAACCAGGCAGGCGCGACTTGAGAATGCCGTAGCCTGCACCCAGCACCACGCAGGCGATCAGCACATACATCATCTCGCTGGTGATGGCACGCAGCATCGAATAGAAGGGCGTGAAGTACCAGACAGGGGCAATGTGATTGGGCGTCTTGAGCGGGTCGGCGGGGATGAAGTTGTTGTACTCCAGGAAGTAGCCGCCGAACTCGGGCGCAAAGAACACCACGGCCGAGAACAGGAACAGGAACACCGTCACGCCAAAGATGTCATGCACCGTGTAGTAAGGGTGGAAGGGCACCCCATCCAGAGGGCGGCCCTTTTCATCCTTGGGCGCGTTCGGGCCCTTGATCTCGATACCGTCGGGATTGTTGGAGCCCACGTCGTGCAGCGCCAGCAAATGCGCAACGACCAGACCCAGCAGCACCAGAGGCACGGCGATCACGTGGAAGCTGAAGAAGCGGTTCAGAGTCGCATCGCCCACCACATAGTCGCCACGGATCAGCAGAGCCAGATCGGGACCGACAAAGGGGATGGCGGAGAACAGGTTCACGATCACCTGGGCGCCCCAGTACGACATCTGACCCCAGGGCAGCAGATAACCCATAAAGGCTTCAGCCATCAGCACCAGGAAGATGGCGCAACCGAAGATCCAGACCAGTTCGCGCGGTTTGCGGTAAGAACCGTACAGAAGACCGCGAAACATATGCAGATAGACCACCACAAAGAACGCCGAGGCGCCTGTGGAGTGCATGTAGCGGATCAGCCAGCCCCAGGGCACATCACGCATGATGTATTCCACGGAAGCAAACGCCTTTTCGGCATCGGGCTTGTAGTGCATCACCAGGAAGATGCCGGTGACGATCTGGATCACCAGCACCAGCAGCGCCAGCGAGCCGAAGATGTACCAGAAGTTGAAGTTCTTGGGAGCGTAGTACTCCGACATATGGACGCGGTACGCATCGAATGCCGTCGGAAACCGGTTCTCCAGCCAGTTCATGGCCTTCGCTCCGGTTGTGGAGTTCGGGTCGATTTGCTTGAATTCGTGAGCCATTGTTCTTGTCTCCCTCAGGCTGCCTTGGTGTCTTCACCAATCAGCAGCTTGGTGTCGGACAGATACATATGTGGCGGCACTTGCAGGTTGTCCGGCGCTGGCTTGTTCTTGAACACCCGGCCGGCCATGTCAAAGGTGGAGCCATGGCAGGGGCAGAGGAAACCGCCCTTCCAGTCTGCAGGCAGCGAAGGCTGGGGCCCGGCGACGAACTTGTCGGTGGGAGAGCAGCCCAGGTGGGTGCAGATGCCCACGACCACCAGGATTTCAGGCTTGATGGAGCGCGCTTCATTTTGCGCATAGGGCGGCGTGAACTCTTCGGGATGACGCGCCGAGGTCGGGTCTGCCAGTTCGCCATCGAGGCCTGGCAGGTCCTTGAGCTGCTCGGGTGTGCGCTTGATGATCCACACCGGCTTGCCACGCCACTCGACGGTGAGCTTCTCACCATCCTTGAGATTGGAGATATCCACCTCTACCGCAGCACCTGCTGCTTTGGCTTTTTCAGAAGGCTGGAAGGAGCTCACAAAAGGGACGGCCGTTGCCACACCGCCCACGGCACCAGCACATGCTGACGTGATGATCCACGTGCGCTTGCTGGAGTCGACTGGAGAGTCACTCATGGATTTCCTCGAAGTACATCGCTTGATTTGGGGTCAACTGCAAATTCTAGCGGTGGGGTTATGGTTATTCCAGCCCCAGTCCGACGTTGACAACCGCCAAAGTCACGCAATACTGCGCTATCTCAAACTCTTAGTGACTGGAACTGCTTATGGGCATGATGCAAGAATTCCGCGAGTTCGCAATCAAGGGAAACGTCATGGATCTTGCCGTGGGCGTGATCATCGGCGGCGCGTTCGGGAAAATCGTTGATTCCGTGGTCAACGACCTCATCATGCCTCTGGTGGGCCTGCTCTTCGGCAAGCTGGACTTTTCCAACCTGTTCGTCGTTCTGGGCACCATGCCCGAAGGAGTTCCACGCACTCTGGATGCGCTGAAAAAAGCCGGCATTCCCGTATTTGCCTATGGCAGCTTCATCACGGTTGCGGTGAACTTCGTGATTCTGGCCTTCATCATTTTCATGATGGTCAAACAGATAAACCGCCTCAAGCGCGAGGCTCCGCCTGCACCGGAGCAAGCACCCGCTACGCCCGAAGACATTCAGCTGCTGCGCGAGATCCGCGACAGCCTCAATCGCAAGGCCTGAGAGCGTTCAGCCCAGTGATGAAAAGCCTGCTGACCTCCAGCAGGCTTTTTTCATGGCATCGAGCATTCAGCGCGACCCAGCACACTGCATGAATCCATCCGGCAAGTGCTTGGATGCCTGAAGCATTGACGACTGGTGAACCAGCAGTTGAAGTCCCATCAACTCGCCAGGCTGCGGGCCATATGCACGGCTTCAAGCAGGCTGGCCTCATCGGCCACTCCCTGACCGGCGATATCAAAGGCCGTGCCATGGTCGGGACTGGTGCGTACCAGCGGCAAACCCAGGGTCACGTTGATGCCTTTTTCCACACCCAAATATTTGACTGGGATCAACCCTTGGTCGTGGTACATCGCCAACACCACATCGAATTCACCCGGGTGGGCTGGCGTATTTCGCGCCCGCATGAAGACTGTGTCCGGCGCAAACGGTCCCTGCACATCCATGCCTTCGGCCTGTGCTGCCGCGATCGCCGGGGCAATGATTTCGATTTCTTCACATCCGAAGATGCCGCCCTCGCCCGCATGCGGATTGAGCCCTGCCACGGCAATGCGAGGCGTACGTCCCAGGCTCTTGCCCAGCGCCTGATGCGTGATGCGCAAGGTCTGCAGAATCTGCGGCCCTGTCACGGCCTCGATGGCCTCGCGCAGCGACACATGGATGCTGACCAGCACGGTACGCAACTCGTCATTGGCCAGCATCATGCGCACCGGCATCTGCTCCAGCGAAACGCCCGCATGGGCGGCCGCCTCGGCCTGCAGAAGTTCCGTGTGCCCGGGGAAAGTCACGCCCGCCAGATGCAGTGCCTCTTTATGCAAGGGCGCCGTAACCATGGCGGCAATCTCGCCACGCAAAGCCGCTTGCGCGGCCCAGACCACGCATTGCGCCGCGGCCTGCCCGGCAGCCGCGCAAATCTGGCCATAGGGCTGAGGCCCCGCCAACCCCGGCAAGTTCAGCAGCGCGACGGCACCTTCCGGAACAGACCAGGCTTCGCCCGGCTCATCGATCACCACCACGGGCTGGGCAATGGCCTGATCGCCGTCGACGGCCCTGGCGGCCAGCGCCGTGGCCCGGCGCAGAGTCTGCAACTCGCCCACTACAAAGCAGCCGCGCATGGCCTGCGGCGCAGCCCGAAAAGCCTTGGCGATGATTTCAGGCCCTATGCCTGCGCAGTCGCCCTGGGTGATGGCGATGGTTTGGGTTGAAGCAATGACGGACATAGGCATCAGAGTTGCCGCAAGCCTCCTGTTCCAAAGTGCTTGCAGCCATCAAAAGTGAAAGACGAAGGTCCAGGAGCGGATCAGGCCGGGTTGTCGATATCGATGAAGCGGTGCTCCAGCCCGCACTCCTGGGCTACATGGGCAGCCACGGCCGGAGCACCATAGCGCTCGGTCGCATGATGGCCGGCAGCAATAAAGCTCACGCCCATCTCTTGCGCCAGATGCATCTGGGGCTCGGAGATCTCGCCGGTGATATAGGCATCGGCGCCGGCGGCAATCGCGGACTCGAAAAAGCCCTGCGCCCCTCCGGTGCACCAGGCCAGCCTGCGGATCGGCTTGTGCTCCTGCACACCGGCCAGCGTCACCTTTCGCCCCAGCACGCTTTGCACATGCCCTGCCAGAGCGGCGGCATCGGCAAAGTCCACATCGGCCAGCCAGCCCAGGTTCTGCTCGCCAAAGGCCGCCTGGCCCCGCACGCCGAGCCTGGCCCCCAGTTGCGCGTTATTGCCCAGTTCGGCATGGGCATCCAGCGGCAGGTGATAGGCAAACAGATTGATGTCATGCGCCAGCAGCAGACGGATGCGCTCCTTGAGCCAGCCCGTGATGCGACCATCCATGCCGCGCCAGAACAGACCGTGGTGCACGAAGATGGCATCGGCCTCGGCCTCGATCGCCGCCTCGATCAGGGCGCGACTGGCCGTCACACCGCTGACGATGCGACGAATCTCGCTCTTGCCTTCGACCTGCAAGCCGTTGGGTCCGTAGTCCTTGAAGCGTTCGGGCTGCAGCAGCCCGTTGAAAACGGATAACAGGGTGTTTCGCTCAATGCTCATGACTCGATTGTGCCCAAGCCCGCACGCAAACCCGGCCAGCAAGGCTTTGACAGACGTAAAAAGGGCAGCCCAGAGCTGCCCTTTTCCTTTTTATCAGAACAAGTGACTTCAAGCCTTCTTGGCTTGCCAGCCCTTGCAGGCCAGAGGCCAGAAGCCCATGGCCATGCCCAGCACGCCCATGGCCGCCACATAGTGGGCGGGAGCCATCACATCCACCTGCTGCCACACGGACACCAGCATTGGGGTCAGGCCGCCGAACACGGCATAGGCCATGTTGTAGGAGAAGGACAGGCCGGTGAAGCGCACCTCGGGCGGGAAGGCCCGCACACCCACCACGGGCAGCAGCGAGATGGAGCCCACGAAGAAGCCCACGGTCGCATAGTTGCAGATCAGCGATGCCTCGTTGCCAGGCAGGTTCAGGTAGAACAGATAGGCCGTGGCCGTCATGCCGCCCCAGCCGATGAGCATGGTCAGCTTGGTGCCGATCTTGTCGGACAGCCAGCCCCAGAACACGCAGCCTATGGTCAGCGTCACGGTCGCCACGGCATTGGCCTTCAGGGCCATGGCAGGCTCGATGTGGAACACCTTTTGCAGATAGGCCGGCGTGAACAGAATCACCACCACGATCGCCGTGGACAGCACCCAGGTCATCAGCGCCACGACGACGCAGGCTTCCCGGTGGTCGCGCAAGATGGTCTTGATCGGCAGTTCGCGGTCAGCGGCCTTGCGGGCCTGCAGTTCCTGGAAGATGGGGGTCTCGTGCAGGAACTTGCGCAGATACACCGACACCAGACCGAAGACACCGCCCAGGATGAAGGGGATGCGCCAGGCCCAGTCGTGGATCTCGCCCTGGCTGTAGGTGCTGTTGAGCCAGACCCCGATGATGGAGCCCAGGAAAATGCCGCCGGTAATGCCGGAGGTCAGTGCGCCGATCGCAAAGCCGTAACGCTTCTGGGGAGCATGCTCGGCCACGAACACCCAGGCACCGGGCATTTCACCGCCGATGGCAGCCCCTTGCATCACGCGCATCAGCAGCAGCAGGATGGGAGCGGCCAAGCCTATGGTTTCATAGGTCGGCAGCAGGCCGATGACCAGCGTGGGCACGGCCATCAGGAACACCGACAGCGTGAACATCTTCTTGCGGCCCAGGATGTCGCCGAAGTGGGCAATCAAAATGCCGCCGATGGGGCGCGCCAGATAGCCAGCCGCGAAAATGCCCAGCGTCTGCAGCTGGCGCATCCACTCCGGCAGCGAGGCTGGAAAGAACAGGCTGCCAATCACATTGGCAAAAAAGACGAACACCACGAAGTCGTAAAACTCCAGCGTTCCGCCCAGGGCCGATAAGCCCAGGGTCTTGTAGTCCTCCCGGTTCAGGAGACGATTCGTCGCTGCAGCCGGCGCGTCAGCCGATGCAGCGTGGTCAAGCGTAGTCATGGTGTTTCCTAGATCGAACAACAGGACAGCGCGGATAAGGCCGCTGATCACGGGTCAACGTGCAGTGGCAGACCGATTGCGGCGGGCTTCAGATGCAAAGCCACACCAGACCGAATATGAGCACCTTGTGGGCAGTCACTTCAGTAACGGCGGCGTAAGCGCAGTCGAAAAAACATTCTAGGGTTTCCACTCATATATCCTGGACACATAAAACTTTAGGTGCTTGCAGTCCTATAGCCATGGGCCCTGCATTCTGCAAAGCTTTGCGTTATGCATTTGCTTGCAAGCAAATGTTCGCTTCGACGCCTGGCGCAGCCATGCTTCACAATGTGGGCTTGTTCCCTTCACTACCTATACGCATTACATGAAACGCACCTGGTTGCTGTTTTCGCAGGTCGTCACCGTGCTGGTGGCTATCTATTTTGTAGTGGCTACCCTACAGCCCACTTGGCTTCAGCGCGGAAATATCCGTAGCAGTGCCGGTGTTTCGCTGCTGCAGGCTCCATCCACTCCAGCGGGTGAAGTCGCTCCCGGCAGCTTTGCGCCTGCCGCGCGCAAGGCCTCGCCCGCCGTGGTCAGCATCAACACCAGCAAGGCGGTTCGCCACCCGCGCGCCAACGATCCCTGGTTCCAATTCTTCTTTGGCGATCAGGGTCCGCAGGAGCAATCTGGTTTGGGTAGTGGCGTCATCATCAGTCAAGATGGCTACATCCTCACCAACAATCATGTGGTGGAAGGCGCCGACGATATCGAGGTCACGCTGACCGATAGCCGTCAGGCCAAGGCCAAGATCATTGGAACAGACCCCGAGACTGATCTGGCCATTCTCAAGATCGAGCTCGACAAGCTGCCCGTCATCGTGCTGGGCAACTCCGATCAGGTCGCTGTGGGCGACCGCGTGCTGGCCATCGGCAACCCCTTCGGTGTGGGCCAGACAGTGACCAGCGGCATCATCAGCGCTCTGGGCCGCAGCCAGCTGGGCATCAACACCTTCGAGAACTTCATCCAGACCGACGCAGCCATCAACCCCGGCAACTCCGGCGGTGCGCTGGTGGATGCCAACGGCAATCTGCTGGGCATCAACACGGCCATCTACTCGCGCTCTGGCGGCAGCATGGGCATCGGGTTCGCGATTCCCGTCTCCACAGCCAAGATGGTGCTGGACGGCATCGTCAAGGACGGCAAGGTCACGCGCGGCTGGATCGGCGTGGAGCCCAACGAGCTCTCGCCCGAGCTGGCCGAAACCTTTGGCGTCAAGGCCGATGCCGGCGTCATCATCACCGGCGTGCTGCAGGCCGGCCCCGCCGCCCAGGCCGGCATGCGTCCCGGCGACGTAATCGTCAAGGTGGGCGAGACCGCGACCCGCAATGTCTCCGAACTGCTGACGGCCGTGGCCTCGCTCAAGCCCGGCGAAGCCGCCAAGTTCGATGTGCGCCGCGGCGACAGCGAAGTGGTGCTGGACATCACTCCGGGAGCCCGCCCAGCAGCCAGCACCCTGCAGCAACAGGGTCGCCCACGCCGCTGATTGCAGCGCCAACAAACCGAAAAGCCAGCGCTAGCCGCTGGCTTTTTTCATGCTCCGGCCGGGCCAGCCACAACCTCTTCAACACGATTCATCAAGAGATATGACTCAAGCACTGATGGAAAAAATTGCAGACAGTCATCAAAACAAAAGCCCTTGAATTGCTTCAAGGGCTTTGCAGGAGGTCGGGGCGAAGATCAGTGGCCGTCCGAGGATTTCTCCACTTCCGAGCCCGTGCCTTCCTCGGCATCGGGCGCACGCGATACCCTGCTGAACCAGCCGGCGCCCAGAATGCCGATCTCGTAGAGCAGGCACATGGGCAAGGCCAGGGCCAGCTGAGAGATCACATCGGGCGGCGTGATGACGGCAGCAATCACAAAGGCCAGCACCACGAAATAGCCGCGGAAGGCCTTGAGCTTTTCGATCTCCACCAGACCGAAGCGCACCAGCAGCATCACCACGATGGGCACCTGGAAAGCCGCCGCAAAAGCGATGTAAAGCGACAGAATCGCTTCCACATACGAGGCGATGTCGGGCGTGGCCGCCACGCTGGCAGGCGTGAAGTGCTGGATGAACTTGAACATATTGCCCAGCACAAAGAACTGTACGAAGGCAATGCCGGCATAGGCCAGCAGGCTGCCGAACAGGATCAGCGGCAGGGCGAACTTCTTCTCGTGGCTGTACAGGCCCGGTGCCACAAAGGCCCAGATCTGGTACATGATCCAGGGCAGCGCCAGCAGCACGGCCACCATCATCAGCACCTTGAGCGGCACAAAGAAGGGCGAGAAAACGCCCACCGCAATCAGCTTGGCGCCGGGCGGCATATGCTCCTTGATGGGCAGGGCGATGAAGTCGATCAGGCCATCGGGGCCCGGCCAGAACATCAGCAGCCCGACGCCGATCAAAACGCCATACAGGCTGTAGAGCAGGCGGTCACGCAGCTCCATCAGGTGCTGGACAAACGGCTGTTCCGTACCTGCGAGTTCGTCTTCTTTAGAGGGTTCGGACATGGTGCAAAACCGCGCCGGAGCCCGATCGGCCCCACACGCTTGAGAAACAACAACGCCCGCGGATCACGGGCAAAGAGCAACATGCAGGCAGCAGAGCCGAACCCCTGGGGCCGGCCTTGGCCGGCATTGCGGCCGGCAGGCTGCTGAGCTGCATGTTCAATGGAACTTCTTGGGGCGAAAGCGCGCCACGCGCGCCGCACCCGACTGGACCTTGCTGCGTACCCCGGCACGGGCCTTGTACCACTGGGGCACTGCACCGCGCTTGACGCGCCAGTTCTTGCGCGGATGGCGGTAGCTGGGCACCACGCTGCTGTGCGTATCCAGACCGGTGTAGCCGCCTTCTGCGTCATAGGAGCCGAAGGACGAAGCCGAAGTCATGTTCGAGTCGTCGCGCAGGTCCTTGGTCGCATCGCTCCAGTCCTTTTCAAGATCGGAGGCCTGATTGCGCATGCTGGACTCCACGTCCCGCGCGGCAGTCTCGACCGTGTCCTTCATCTTGCGCAGCTCATCGAGCTCCATGGAGCGGTTGACCTCGGCCTTGACGTCGGACACATAACGCTGTGCCCTGCCAAGCAAGGTGCCCACCATGCGGGCCACGCGCGGCAGTTTCTCGGGACCGATGACCACCAGGGCCACGGCACCGATCAGCGCCATTTTGGACAGGCCAATATCAAACATCTAAATGTCAGTCCTGCCGCGATCAGCTCTTTTGCTTGGCTTCCACGTCGATGGTGGCCTTTTCGGCAGCCTGCTGGTTGGCCACTTGGCCGGTCGCAGCATTGGCATCGGCGTCAGTCGCGCCGTCCTTCATGCCGTCCTTGAAGCCCTTGACGGCGCCGCCCAGGTCGGAGCCGATGTTCTTGAGCTTCTTGGTGCCGAACACCAGAACCACGATGAGCAGCACGATCGCCCAGTGCCAGATAGAAAACGAGCCCATGAGAATCTCCTAGAAATTGCAAACCATTTTAGACGGGGCTTGTGACAGATACGAATCAATCACCCAAAAAGCCTGCAGCGCACAGCTCTATCGCCGCGTGCAGGCCCGGTGCGCCGCCTGATCAGCCCTTGAGCCAGGGGCGCGGGCCGCCCATGACGTGCAGGTGCAGATGGTGCACTTCCTGCCCGCCTTCGCTGCCGGTGTTGACCACGATACGGAATCCGCCATCGGGATAAGGGTTGCAGCCCTGCTCCATCGCCAGTTTTGGAGCCAGCGCCATCATGCGGCCCAGCAGGGGCGCATCCTCGGCGCCGACCTGGGCCATGGAGGGGATGTGCTTCTTGGGAATCACCAGAAAGTGCACAGGTGCCCCCGGGTGAATGTCATGGAAGGCGAACAGCTCCTCGTCTTCATAGACCTTTCGCGAAGGAATCTCGCCCTTGGCGATGCGGCAGAAAATGCAATGGGGGTCGTGGTGGTCGTGCATGGTCTCTGGTATCTCTACGGTTCAGTATTCCGGACGCCCTGCGCTATTCATGGCCTAGGAGGCCAGGAAGCAGGCAATGGCGTCGTCCCCTGCGGGGCTATCCCCTATTCTCGTTGAATCGCAGCGTCTGCTTGACGCCAAGGTGCTCGCGGTTGAGCTGCAGCCATTGCTGGCCGCGCTCGCGTCCCAGCTCGAACAGCTTGCGCACCATGCCCATGTCTGCGCGCACCTTGCTTGAGGCGCCAAAGGGCTTGAGCACCGAGCCGCCATCGATGCGGTGCATCAGCACATGCTTGTAGCGCTCGGGGTCCAGGCGCTTTTGCTCCAGCAGCTTGACCACGAACTCGATGGCCCTCAACTCGGCCAGCAAGCTGGCGTTGAAGGTGATTTCGTTCATGCGATCCATGATCTCGCGGGCCGTGTCGGGCGAGACATCGGACTCCTTGGGATTGATCTGCACCAGCAGGATGTCCCTGCTCCTGGTCTCGTAGATCAGCGGATACAGGGCCGGATTGCCCGAGAACCCGCCGTCCCAGTAGCACTCCCCGTCAATCTCCACTGCCTTGAACAGTTGCGGCAGGCAGGCCGAGGCCATGATGGCGTCTGCCGTCACCTGCTCGCCCTTGAAGATCTTGCCGCCGCCCGTGCGCACATTGGTGGCGCAGATGAAGAGCTTGGGCACCACGCTGGGGTGCTCGGGATGCGCCAGCATCTCGAAGTCCACCACCCGGGTGAGCAGCTGTCGCAGCGGGTTGATATTGAGCGGATTGGTCTGATAGGGCGACAGAAACTGGTTGAGCACGCCCATGAACTGCTTGCTGCCCGGCAACGGTGCGGCCCAGAACATCTTGCCCACGCTGCCCATGGTGCCCACGCCCTCCCACAGCTCGCGCAGAGACTGGCGCGCCAGTTGCCGTCCCAGGTAACGGGCATCGTCCACTTTCTTTTCCTGCGCGGCCGCCTGCGCGAAACCATGGGCCAGCGCCACGGCGTTCATGGCACCGGCGCTGGTGCCGCTGATGCCTTCGAAGATCAGTCCGTCATCGTCCAGCAATGCATCCAGCACGCCCCAGGTCAGCGCACCATGCGATCCCCCGCCTTGCAGGGCCAGGTTGAGGGTATGGGAAGTCTCTGCAGCCATGGCACGATCCTGTGAGGGTTGATGAACCAAGCAAGGGGCTTGGGACTCACGCAAGCAAAGAATGCACAGCGGGCATATCCATGGACAAAACACCATGCCCGATTCGAATCCGCTTAAGTCCCGGAGCTTATCCAGCACCGCGAGCATTGCACAGGCCCTGCACTCGTGTCAGCCTGCCACCCCGAATCTGTTGCAGCGCAGCACAACCGCTTGCAAAAACAAAAAAGCCCCGGCCGTACAGCGAGGGCTTGGGTGTCTGGCAAGTGCGGTTCAGGGCTGGATCGCGCGATTCTTGTTCATGGCGATCATGCCGCTGACGATGCGGTAGAGGAACCAGATGGAGATCAGCACCCAGGCAGGGTTGAAGATCAAGAGGCCCAGCAGGAAGAACGGGAAAGTCACCGCATAGAGCACGATGGCCCAGAGCACGCTGCGCAGCCGCCAGGAAAAGTGGCTCTCCTGCCAGGTGCCACGCGCATCATCACGCTTGACCAGATCGATGACAACTGCAATCAGCAACAGCAGCACACTGACCTGCGCGCCCGGGAGCACGGCGGCCACGGCCACGACCAGGTGCAGCAGATAGCTGACCCAGCCCCAGGCCTTCAGGCCCTCGATCTCGGTAGAGCTGCTGCTGCCTACATCGATGATGTCGCGATCGTCATTCATGCGCTTCCTCCTTATTGCTTGGCCGCCCCTTCCTGAGCAGCGCGTTCCTGGGCCTTGCGCAGGGCTTTTTCCTCCAGACCGCTGGTGCCCTCGCGGCGCTCCAGCTCGGCCACCACCTCTGCGGGTGTCAGCCCGTAGTGCGACAGCGCAATCATGGAGTGAAACCACAGATCCGCCACTTCATAGAGGATCTTGCCCTTGTCCGCACCATGATCGACATCCTTGGCGGCCATGACGACCTCGGTGGCCTCTTCGCCGATCTTCTTCAGAAAGGCGTCAGGCCCCTTGTGCAGCAGGCGCGCGACATAGCTTTTTTCAGGGTCGCCACCATTGGCGACCTTGCGGCTTTCGATCACGGCGGCCAGACGGGCCAGTGCGCCCTCGATCGACGCGGTGTTTTGTTCAGACATGACTTTATTTATAGATGGAAGCAGGATCTTTCAAGACCGGATCGACAGCAAGCCACTGTCCGTCCTTGAAAACGCTGTAGAAGCAGGAGTGGCGGCCGGTATGGCAGGCAATACCGGGATCATGCCCCTCTTGCGTGATCTTGAGCAAAACCACGTCGTTGTCGCAGTCGATGCGCATCTCATGCACGGTCTGCACATGGCCGGACTCCTCGCCCTTGAACCACAGCTTGTTGCGCGAGCGGCTGAAGTAGACGGCACGCCCCAGCTCGGCGGTCTTTTCCAGTGCCTCGCGGTTCATCCAGGCAAACATGACCACGTCGCCGCTGCTTTGCTCCTGCGCAATCACGGGCACCAGACCCTGCGCATCCCATTTGACTTGATCGAGCCAGCTCATTGCAGACCTTTGCTTTGTATAGCTGCCAGCGCAGGCCAGCAGCCAACATCAACCATAAAACATATGGAAAGCCGCTTGTAGCCTGCGCAAGCCGCTCTCAAAACAACTTTAGAGACGCACGGGAATGCCGCGCGCGCGCATGCATTCCTTGGCCTGCTGCACGGTGTACTCGCCATAGTGGAAGATGCTGGCGGCCAGCACGGCATCGGCGCCGCCAATGGTCACGCCATCGGCCAGATCTTCGAGATTGCCGACACCGCCCGAGGCGATCACGGGCACGGCCACGGCATCAGCCACGGCACGCGTGAGTTTCAGATCGAAGCCGCTCTTGGTGCCGTCCTTGTCCATGCTGGTCAGCAGGATCTCGCCGGCACCGCGCCTGGCCATCTCTTCGGCCCAGCGCACCACATCCAGCCCCACATTCTTGCGGCCGCCGTGGCTGTACACATCCCAGCCCGGCCCCATGGGCGTGCCGCCGGGACCGATGCGCTGCTCGTCCTCGGGCGTGCGGCGCTTGGCGTCGATGGCCACCACGATGCATTGCGCGCCGTACTTGTCGCTGCAGGCATTGATGGTGTCCGGGTTGGCAATGGCGGCGGAGTTGAAGCTGGTCTTGTCGGCTCCGGCATTGAGCAGGCGACGCACATCTTCCACGCTGCGCACGCCACCGCCCACGGTCAGCGGAATGAAGACCTGCGAAGCCACGGCCTCGATGATGGGCAGAATCAGGTCGCGGCCATCGCTGGTGGCCGTGATGTCCAGAAAGGTCAGCTCGTCTGCACCCTGGGCGTTGTAGCGTGCGGCAATTTCCACCGGGTCGCCCGCATCGCGCAGCTCCAGAAAATTGACGCCCTTGACCACGCGGCCGCCGGTCACGTCAAGGCAGGGAATGATGCGTTTGGCAAGCATGGACCAGTCTCGGAATATCTACGAACAAGGAGGCCAAAGATACCACGGCCTCGCCGCTGCCTAGGGCATCTGCCGACGGCGCCCCCCTGCCGCTGCCATGGCATTGCCAGCTGGCTTCGGCGGCACGCAGCCCGGCCACAGCCATCGCATCGCGAGTCAAACCCGCTCGATTTGAAACGATTCAACTCAGCAGCAGCCCCAATCCATAAAGCGGCACAAAATCCCCGTGCTCCCAATTGAATAACAGTAAACACAGAGCCGGCCTCACGATTTATTGTTTTCAGCCGCAATCTCTTTCCTGCATCGATATTCCGGCTGCGATTAACTGGCGCACATAGGACCATCGCCCACTCCTGACCAGGCATGCCACAAGCGATCCGGAAATAAAGGCACTGATATTCTCAATGAGAAGCCTCCACACCTGCGAGAAGCTGCACTGCCGAGAGCGGCATATGACTGCGTGACAAGCAAAGCTATTGCGGATTGGGCTTCGGCAAGCCGCCTGACGCTAGGGTTGACAGCAATGCAAAGCAATCTCGACCAGGCAGCGAAATACCTTAAATATTGTGTATAAAACCCCAATTCGGCTTCCAAATATTCATGACGTAAAAAGATGTTTCTTTTTACGCCGCCTTCTTGTTCGGATTGTTTTTGCTAGTGAAACTATGAAAAAAATAAATCAATAGTTTTTAATATTTCGACAGTGTTGAACCCATAAATAGTTGACCGAACCCGGAAACCCATCCCATTCGATGAATGTATTCAGGCACAGGTGATCATCATGGATATGAGACGCCAATATTTCGGTACCGACGGAATCCGTGGGCGGGCTGGGTATTTCCCCATCACGCCGGACTTCGCTCTGCATCTCGCCCATGTCGTCGGACGAATGCTTCATCGCAACGAAGAGCGCCCGACGGTGCTGATTGGCAAGGACACGCGTATCTCGGGTCACATGCTCGAAAGCGCCTTGGTGTCGGGCTTCAATTCGTCTGGCGTGGATGTGGTGCTGCTTGGGACGCTGCCAACACCGGGAGTGGCCTATCTCACGCGGGCCTTGCGTGCCAGTCTGGGAGTGGTCATCAGCGCCAGCCACAACACCTTCGAGGACAACGGCATCAAATTCTTCAGCGCCAAAGGCACCAAACTGCCCTATGTCTGGGAGGTAGCAGTCGAGCAAATGCTGCTGGATGAGCCGCATTGGGTCCCGGCAATCGCACTCGGAAAAACCCAGCTCCTGGATGACGCCGCCGGTCGCTATATAGAGTTTTGCAAGAGCACTTGCGACCATGCGTTCACCTTGCGAGGACTGAAGATCGTGGTCGATGCCGGCCATGGTGCGGCCTATCAGATAGCGCCCATGGTCTTGCATGAACTCGGTGCCGAAGTGGTGGCCATAGGCTGCGCTCCCGATGGCATGAACATCAACCAGGGGGCCGGAGCCGCACATCCGGAGCTCCTGGCCACGACTGTTTCCGGTTGCGGTGCGGATTTCGGCATCGCCCTGGATGGCGATGCGGATCGCCTGCTGGTCGTCGATGCCGCCGGGCGGCTCTACAACGGGGACGAGTTGCTGTACCTGATCGTCGCCGACCGCCTGGAGCATGACGAGAGCATTGCGGGCGCCGTCGGCACGCTGATGACGAATATGGCGGTGGAGCGGGCATTCGGGGTGCTGGATGTGGACTTCATGCGCACCAAGGTCGGCGACCGCTACGTGCTTGAGGAGCTCAGCCGCAGGGGCTGGACCTTCGGCGGCGAGGGGTCAGGCCATCTGCTGATACTGGACCGGCACAGCACGGGCGACGGTCTGGTGAATGCACTCCAGATATTGCAGGCCTGCGTGCGCACCGGCCGCACGCTGTCGCAATGGCTGCTGCCGGTGCAGCTCTACCCTCAGGCGTTGCTCAATGTGCACTGGTCGCCAGACCGGGATTGGCGCAGCAATGCCTTGCTGGCACGAGTGCAGGCGCAGGTCGAGGCCGAACTGGGTTCTACCGGGCGTGTGCTGGTGCGTCACAGCGGCACGGAGCCGCTGCTGCATGTGATGGTGGAAGCGCAGGATGGCGATCAGGCCAGCCGCTGTGCCGAGAGACTGGTCACGGCTGCCAGAGACGGTTAGCCCGCCGATGCAGCTGCGCCGCTCATGCAGCAGATAGAGCCGGCACCAATTGTGGCCAGCACGAGGAGCTGGCTGACATACCCCAAGCAGAGCGTGAAAGATGATTTTGAGCAGGTACGAATGAAGAACGTCTGATACCAATTGACTCAAAGGGAGAACGCAATGAATCAGGACTCCGAGGCTCTTCACGCCAAGCCAGACATCGTGCAGTTGCTCATCGTGTCCGGGACCAGGCCCGAAATCATCAAGCTGGCCCCTGTCTATCACGCACTGAAACAGACGCACTGGGCCCGCCCCATCTGGCTGCACACCGGCCAGCATGGCGACATGGCCGCGCAAATGCTGGACTGCTTTCATATCCAGCCCGATCATGTGCTGCAAAGGCAAGGAAGCTCTCTGCTGGAATTCGCCACAGGCTGCAGGGGTCAGCTGGAGTCCGTGCTGACGGATACGAGCTGTGAGGCAGTGATCGTGCAGGGCGACACAGAAAGCGCGTTTCAGGGTGCATTGGCCGGCTTCTATCTCAAGGTGCCCGTCGTCCATGTCGAAGCCGGCCTGCGCACCTACAACCTGCACCGACCTTTTCCGGAGGAAGGCCTGCGGCAAATGATAGGGCGCATCGCCAGCCTGCATCTGGCCCCCACCCCGAGGGCCCAGCAGGCGCTGGAGCGCGAAAACGTGGCCAAGGAAAAGATCGAGCTCACCGGCAACACCGTCGTCGATGCCCAGCTCTGGGCCAGCCAGCATCACCACATCCACCGCCGCATGCAGGGCCGAGGCCATATTCTGGTGACCATGCACAGGCGAGAGAACTGGGGCCCCGATGTAGACCATGTGTGCGAAGCCATTGCCGATATCGCGCGCGAGTTTCCCCAGATGCCGGTGCTGTTCCCGGTCCACCTCAATCCGGTGGTCAAGGAGCCGGTATACCGTCTGCTGGGCGGACTTCCCAATGTCAAGCTGACAGAGCCGCTGGATTACCTGGCCATGCAGCAGGCCCTGGCCGATGCCTGGCTGGTGCTGACCGATTCCGGCGGACTGCAGGAAGAGGCACCGACCTTCAAGGTACCGGTGCTGGTCTTGCGCGACGAGACCGAGCGTCCCGAGGTGCTGGAAGCCGGCTGCGCCGCTTTGGTTGGAGCCGACAGAAGCAGGATCGTTCAGTCCGTGCGCCACCTGATGCATGACGATGCTGCCTACCGGAGCATGCAGGCCAGCAGCAACCCCTTTGGTGACGGGACTGCAGCACAGCGCACCGAGAAAAGACTGCACCAGATGCTGAGGCCTGATCAAGCAGGCCTGGCACAGAAAGCCACAGAAAGGACACCTCATGTCCTGGCTTGACCTGTTCACCGGATACCTCTATGTGCTCAAGAGCATCGCCATCGTCATTGCGGTGGTGATCTTCATCAGCGGACTGGACGATCTGTTCATCGACCTCTTTTACTGGGGGCGGCGCACCTGGCGTGCACTGACCGTGTATTCGCGCCACGAGCAGATGAATCACAAGGCCTTGCTCGGTGTGGACGAGAAGCCGCTGGCCATCATGGTGCCCGCCTGGCAGGAGCATGGCGTGATCGGCAAGATGGCGCAGCTGGCGGCAACCACGCTGGACTATGAGAACTACCACATCTTCATCGGCACCTACCCCAACGACCCCCAGACCCACGCCGATGTGGAGCAGGTAAGAGCCCATTTCCCGAATGTGCACAGCGTGGTCTGCGCACGCCCCGGGCCGACCAGCAAGGCCGACTGTCTCAACAATGTGCTCGATGCCATCTTCCAGTTCGAGCAGCGCTCGGGCATAGAGTTTGCAGGCTTCATCCTGCATGACTCGGAAGACGTGCTGTCCAGGTTGGAGCTGAGACTGTTCAACTTTCTCGTGGATCGCAAGGATCTGATCCAGCTGCCGGTCTACCCCCTGGAGCGGCCGCTGCGCGAATTCACTGGCGGGCATTATCTGGACGAGTTTGCCGAGCTGCATGCCAAGGACATCGTGGTGCGCGAGGCCCTGGTGGGTCAGGTGCCCAGCGCCGGGGTCGGCACCTGCTTCAGCCGCCGCGCCATCACGGCGCTGCTGGAGATGGGCGATGGCGTGGCCTTCGATACCCAGAGCCTGACCGAGGACTACGACATCGGTTTCCGGCTCAAGCAGCTGGGCATGCGCGAGATCTTCGTGCGCTTTCCCGTGCATGACGCGGACCAGCCTACCGATCCCGACCAGCCACGCCGACACGGGCGCAGCGCGCGTGAAGCCAGCGTCATCTGCGTGCGGGAGTTCTTCCCCGATACGCTGAATGCGGCGGTGCGACAGAAGTCCCGCTGGATCACGGGCATCGTGATCCAGGGTTTCAAGACCCTGCGCTGGACCCAAAGCGGTGTGCTGAACTATTTTCTCTGGCGCGACCGCAAAGGGGCTCTCACCAATTTCGCCAGCTTTCTGGCCATGCTGCTGGCGATGCAGCTGATTGCCATCTGGCTCTACCAGCGCCTGGTACCGGACAGCTACCGGTTTCTCTCCATCTTCCAGGGCGACTGGTGGCTGTATGCGCTGCTGGCAGCGAACTTCGTGCTGATGCTCAACCGCATTGTCCAGCGCATGTTCTTCGTCACCAGCTACTACGGCATCGTCCAGGGATTGATGTCGCTTCCGCGCCTGCTATGGGGCAATTTGGTGAACTTTCTGGCCAACTGGCGGGCCATCGCCCAGGCGCTGCAGGCCAAGGATATCCGGCGCATGGCCTGGGCCAAGACCGATCATGACTTCCCCATGCTGGGAGAGGGACCCCGACTGCGCCAGCCCCTGGGACAGATACTGATCGCACAAGGTGCCCTGACAGAGAGCCAGCTGCAGGAAGCGCTGCTGCGCCCCACTCCCGGCTTGCGCCTGGGCAGTGCGCTGGTGCACAAGGACCTGATCAGCACCGCACAGCTGGCAGCTGCAGTTGCCCAGCAGGCTGGTGTTTCATGGGAATTTCTGGGAGAGCGTCTGATCCCCGACGAGATCGCTGCGCTGCTGCCTGCACATCTGGCACTGCATTACAGCGTGGTGCCGCTGCGCGAGGAGGGAGAAACACTGATCCTGGCCAGCGAGTCGGTCATAGACCCGGTCTCGCACGCAGCCCTGGAGCGCAAGCTGGAGAGGCCCGTGCGCTACCTCATTGCCCCCAAGGGAGAGGTCACGGTCGAGCTGCGGCGTCTGTATGCAAGACAACATGGGGAGCCGGCTCGCGAACTGCTGGCCTGGGCCGTGGAGCGCAAACGCGTATCCGCCGAACAGGCGAAAGAGCTGTGGAAATTCTATGTATCGCGGCAGCTGATGCTGGGCGAAGTGCTTCAAGCCCTGGGCCGCATCGACACGGCCGTGCTGAATGCCTTGCTGCTCAGACATGAGCAAAGCGATGACAGCCTGGGCCTGTTCCTGGTGAACCAGGGGGCGTTGACGCAGGCTACGCTGGATGAAGCACTGCGACTGCAGCAACAGCTGCAGGTCACCATGGCGCAACTTTTGCGCCGCCTTGATGCCGCCCCGATCGTGTCCGTTGCTTAGGTGCCAATATATGAAGCTTTCTCGTCCTATTCTGGTTCTTTCCCTGGCATGCGCCACTCCATACGATGGTCTGGCGCAGACGGTGGATCTAGGTCCGGATATCACTCCCAGACAGCGCTTTCAGATCTATCCCCGGATCGACAAGGCGTATGAGGCCATGGCGCGCGGCGATGGCCAGCGCGCCATCTCCGAGCTGCAGCAGGCTCAGCGTCTGGCACCGGACAACACCGAGATCGCCTTGCAGTTGGCCGCAGCCCATCGCCGCTTTGGCCAACCAGCACAGGCCGAAGCTGTACTGAAGGCCCAGCTTCAGCGCCACCCTGGCGATGCGCGTCTGGCCCAGGCTCTGCGCGATATGCATCAGGGAGCCGTTCCGGCCAGACAGCCCGAGTCTCAAGCCCTGCCCGCTCCTGCGGCCAAGGCTCCACCGAAGACGCCAGGCACAGCCACGCCTTCAGCAGCGCCAGCACCGGAGCCGGCAAAGGCTGCCTCCTCGACAGCGGACACCACGCCACGCCCGCGCAAGAGCCCGGCAGCACAGGCCATGCCTGCTGGTTACGCCAAGGCCAGCCAGGCCTATGCCGCCACCGAGCGGCGTGACTTCGCCACGGCCTTGCCTCTGGCAAGGCAGGCCGTAGCTGCGGCCCCAGGGCGTCTGGACTATCAGCGCCTGCTGGTCTACCTGCTCGTAGCGAACGGGCGCTTCGACGAGGCCGAAGCCCGGGCAACAAGGCTGGACAAGGTCAAGCAACTGCAGTCGGACTCCGATTGGCAGATGCTGCGCACATCCATACGTCAGCGCCGCGCACTGCGTCCCTTCGAGCAGGCCTTGCAGGCACGCGAGCAAGGCGACATGGTCAAGGCCCTCAGGTATGCCGAGACCAGCGTCCGAATAGCGCCGGATGCGCTGGCTCCCCGCCTTCAGTGGCTGGGCTTGCTGCTTCAGGATGGGCAGGCAGCCCAGGCGCAGCGCGTGGCAGAGCAAGGGCTGGCACTGCAGAACGATCCAGCACTGCAGGTGCTGCTGGGTGTGGCCCTGCATGCACAGGGTCGCGGCAATGCTTCTGTACAGGCTTTCGACGCTGCACTGGCGGCCCCCCATCTGGCGCGCTCGGAACGGCAGAATTACGGCGTCATTGCCGTTGATGCGGCACTGGCCGCCGGTCAGACCGATCGGGCGCAGCGACTTGTGCAGGCGCTGGAGACGGACAGCAATGCCGACGTCAGCAGCCGCCGAGAGCAGCTCAAGGCCCTGCGCTCCTCAACCATGTCACGCAGCTACGAGCTGCCACTGCCCCTGGTCAACTGCTTCAGCGCCGGCGATGTGCCCGGCTGCGAAATCTGGCCTGGGCAGGAGGCGCCAGACCCGGCATACAAAGTCGCCCATGAGGCCTATCAAGCCTACAGCGATGGGCAATATGCTTTGGCGGCAGAAAAGGCCGGGGCGGCCTTGCAGCTCAACCCCGGACATCTACCCTACCGTCAGCTTCGCCTGCAGGCATTGCTGGCTGCAGGCCAGAAGGCGCAGGCGCTTGAAGAGGTCGATCAAACACTGCAGCTACAGCCCGATGCAGTCGAAGTGCTGGCCTTGCGCAGTCGCCTGCGCCACGAGCAAGGCATGACCGAGGCCGCCAACACCGACGCACGGACGGCATTGCAAATGGGCGGCCTGTCCCTGTCCAGCGAGGTGGACCTGCTGCTTCAGCTGGGGCTGCGAGACGAGGCTGCTGCACGCTTTGCACAGGCCGTCTCGGAGCCTGAGCTGCAGCAAAGCGCCGACCCCAATCTGGCCTATCTGGCCGTCCGCGTGGGGGACGATCGCAGTGCCTTGTCCATCTTCAACCGCGCACGTGACCAGAGCCGCCTGCCGGACACGGCGCTGCGCGATGGCGCCTACGCAGCCAGCAGGCTGGCCGAGAACGAGCAGTCCATCGACTACTTCAAGCAGGCCATTGCCGCAGCACATGAAGGCAGGCTCGCCATGACGCCGCAGCAGCAATATGAGACGCGGCGTGAAGTTGCCGACCGGGACCGCTCCTGGGGCATCAACACCTTGCTGGGCTATCGGGGCATTGCCCTGGGCGCGGCAGGCGCCCAGCCCGGACTCTATGGCGACGTGGCCCAGCTCGTCAGCGAGGTGTACTGGCGCCCGCAGAAGTTCGGCGACGGCCGCTTCTGGGAGCTGTACGGCGGCGCTGCACAAACGGTCTACAGCCGCCACGATGTGCCCACGGGCGGAGAAACCACCCAGGGTGCCGTCGGTGTCCGTGCCAAGCCGCTGAGCGATCACAACCTCATACTCGCGGCCGAACGGCGCGTGCGCATCGGCTCGCTGTCCAGCAACGACTGGTTGCTGCGCATGGGATATTCGGGCGGCATGGGCACCGACCTGCGCGTGGATGTGCCCAGCTGGAACACGTTCAATATGTACGCCGAAGTAGGTCGCTTCATTCATCGCAAGCAGAACTACGCGACGTTCGAAGCCCAAGCAGGGCGCAGTTTCCGAATGGGGGGGAGCGACTCAAGACTGGTGCTGTTTCCGCATGCAGTCCTGGGTGCTGATTACAACTCTGAACGCACAGCCTCGGGCAAGCAAAGCTCGGTTGGCGCTGGCGTTGGTGTGAGCATGCGTTTCTGGTTCCGCGAGGACCGTGACCATGCACCTCGCTCCTACCTCGACCTCTCCCTGCAGTATCGCGCCCGGCTTGCCGGGGACGAACGAGGGAAAGGCGTGTTTCTACGTGCCGCCTTGGTATTTTGAGATGGCACGCCTCTAAGACCCGAACCCATCGCCATTTCTAGAGTTTGTGGAGATGGAGTTCTTCGACATTTTTCTTTCTGCCCTCCAGAAAGGAGGCTCTCATGCACTCCCATGATCAAAGGCAGGCCACGCGCGCGCTGCTCGCGCTGGCGCTGCTGACCTGGGCCAACTGGTCCCTGGCCTCGAACGTCATGCCGCCGCCCTTGCCGCCTGGTGCCTCCCAGATCCGCATGGATATCGGCGCAGCCCCCGAAGAGCGCAAGCGCAATGAACGTGCGCATCACCACAAAGGGCATTTCAAGAAGGATTTCACACGGGATGACACGCTGGATGAACTGCCAAGCAAACCCGGCAACCCATCCCCCGGCAATCCCCCGAAGGACAAGCCCAATCCGGGTGGCCCATTCCGTGGCCAGCAGCAATAGACCTCACCGTGTACTGATCTCAGGAGAGTCTCATGAAAACCCTAGGACGCATTCTTGGGGCATGGCTGCTAGCCATGCTCTTTGCGAGCCCTGGCGCCTTTGCGCAAACAGGTCCGCGCACACTGATCCTTTATGACGCGCCGCCCAATACGGCCTACACCAAGCTCGGCATGGGCTATGCCATCATGCTGCGCAATCTGCTCGGACATTTCGACAGCAAGGTCGATATGCTCCCGGTGCAGAACTACACGGCAGGCAAACTCAGCGGCTACGACGCCACGTTCTATCTGGGCTCGTATTACGACAACCCGGTGCCCGCCGCCTTCATGGCCGATGCCGCCAGCTCGAGCAAGACCATAGTCTGGTTCAAGTACAACATCTGGCAGTTTGCCTGGGATGCGGCCTACGGCTTCCAGTCCCGCTATGGCTTCAACCTGACGGCGCTTCGCGGACTCAATGCCGCACCAACCTCAAGCAACACCACACCGGGGTTCTTCGACACCATCACCTACAAAAACCTGCCCTTTGTCAAATACTACGCATACGACAGCAGCACCGGAGCCGTGAATGCGGATCCCGATGTGGGGCTGACGGCCATCACCGATACCACCAAGGCCCAGAACCTGGTTTCCATGTCCAATCCCAAGACCGGCGAGCAGGCGCCCTATGTGGTGAGGTCGGGCAACTTCTGGTATGTGGCGGATCTGCCGTTCAGCTATATCGGACCACGCGATCGCTATCTCGTGCTGGCAGACATGCTGCATGACATGCTGGGGGTGAACCATGCCGAAAGCCACAAGGCCATGGTCCGTCTTGAAGACGTGAGCGCATTGGTCAGTGTGGCGGCGATGAAATCGCTGACGGACTACCTCTACCAGCAACGGATACCGTTTTCGATTGCGACCATTCCGTACTACCGCGACCCTCTTGGCGTGTACAACTCGGGAGTGCCTATGCAGGTGCCAATGTCACTGGCGACCAACCTGAAGAGAGCTCTCAACTATGCACTGGTGCGCGGCGGCGAAATCGTGATGCATGGCTACACGCACCAGTACAGCAATATGCGCAACCGCTATACGGCCGTGAGTGGCGATGACTACGAGTTCTGGGACATTGTCAACAACAAGCCCGTACCCGAAGACTCGACCGCCTGGGCATTGGGACGTTATCGGGCCGGCCTGCTGGAGTTGTCTCTCAATGGATATCGCGCGACAGCCTGGGAGACCCCGCACTACCATGGCTCGGCGCTGGCCTCCAAGGCCACTACGCAGGTCTTTGCCAAGACTTATCAGCGCGTGGTGTATTTCACCGCAGACAAGCCCAATTTCACTGCATCGGTGGAGAAGGATTTTGCCGTGGGCCAGATCTTCCCCTACCCCATACAGACCGACTACTACGGCCAGAAAGTGCTGCCGGAAAGCCTGGGGAACATCGAATACGACATCTCCCAGATCGATCCGACCTCCTTTTACAACTACACATGGCAGGACATTCTCACCAATGCCCAGTATGTGAAGACAGTACGTGACGGCTATGCCTCGTTCTTCTTCCACCCGTTCTGGCTTGAGCCGCAGGTTGGAACCCCTGGTCTGGCGGACTTCAAGAGCCTTGTCAGCGGCATCTCCAATCTGGGCTTCACCTGGACGGTTCCGAGTCAGCTGCCATGAAAGAAAAGCGCTTTCTCCGAAAGGAGAAAGCGGCTCGATCCATAGATATGACAATGGAACAATGCACCAGACGCGAGGCGCTGGGCCTGGCCTGGGCACTGAGCTGCAGCCTGCCTGACGCACAGGCCAAACCCGGCCTGCGTCTGCCTGGCATGGTCTGGCAGCCCAGTGCCGACACTCTGCGGCCCCATGGAGCATGGCAGCGTCTGGGCATCCGCCGCCTGCTGGTGCAATGGACGGCCGTGGACAATCTGAGCCTGGTGCCCGGCACTTATCTGCCCTCCATGAGCCGCAACCTCCCGGACTGGGAGCGCATTGCTGCAGAGCCCTGGGCGCTGGAGCTGATTCTCGGCCTGGCCGGCATGCATGACGAGGCCAAGGCCCGCGCCAGTCTCGCGGATCTGGCAATGCAGTCCTATGCCTTGAAAGCCGCTATCACGGCGCTGCCACTGCGGGTTGCCGGCTGGTACTTCCCGGTCGAAGTCGATCCAACCTGGGCTGCGCCCAGTCTTCTCACCGAGGTTCTCAACAAGCTGCCTCGTCCGCTGTGGATCAGCGCCTATGACAATGCCAATATGGGTCCCCAGGCGCTGGTTGACTGGATCATGCGCTGGATACCCGAAGATGTGGGCGTGTTTTTCCAGGATGGAGTCGGCGTCCACGCGCGCACTCCCAGCGTGGCACGCGAATACCTGCAAATGCTGACCGCCCATCTGGGCCAGGCGCGTGTTCGTGTGATTGCCGAGGCCTTCCGGCCTGCGCAGGGCGGCGGCTTTCGCAGCGCCATGGCAGAAGAATTCCTGCCGCAGTTGGCGGCCTACCAAGGCTGGACGGTCTTCGCATTCGACGGCCCGCATTATCTGAACCCGCCTCTGGTCGATGCATTGGCGGATGCCCTGAGCACCAAATCCCGATGAGTCGTCATCCGCCTTGCCTCTGCAGCTGCGGCCCATGGAGCCGGCAACAGGGCTGAGCAGGCTGACGGCCAACAGGTCTTCGCACGAGGACAGGCCCAGGCTCGGGGTGGCATCACCCCGCCTCGTTCAAAGCCTCAAACGCATTCGAAGGTTTGCGCCGCATTCCAGCGCTGGTCGGGTCCAAGAACCACAGGGGCATCAATGGCCGCAGCCTCCACACACAGCATTTGCTGCCAGTTGTCGGCCTCCATGTCCTTGAGCGTGGCGCACAGTGCGGGGCCGGGATTCCAGACCACGGTTTCGCTCCAGGACGCATCCTGGGCAAGCTGCAGCCAGGGCCGGCCCGAGCTTTGCAGCTGCAGGGCTGCAGCCGCACGTGGATAGACGCGATCGGTCTCCGCACCGAAGCTGACGCAGCCCTCCTGCGTGACATGGGTGTCCGGCTGAGCCGCAGCAGCATCCCAATAGCTCAAACCTTCGAGACCATGCAAGCTGGTCTGCTCGACCTGCGCAACGCGAAGATAACCGTGCAAGGCCGCTGTAAAAGACAGGTCCTGCCGACCGCGGTTATGCACAGCCAGCTCCACACGCAACGCGCCGGGCCTGAGCTCAATCGTGAGCACTGCCTCAAAGGCGTGCAGCCAGACGGTGCGCGATGCTTCGCTGTCCGTCAGGCGCAAGGAGATTTGCACACCATCCTCGCCCAATGGCCGCGCAGCATCGGCCTGCCAGTGGCTGAGGCGCGCAAAGCCATGCTTGACCAAGGGACCACGCTGGTTGAACTGGGGAAAGCAGACCGGAATGCCGCCACGAATAGCGCTCTTGCCGTCATGGGATGCGCGGGGACTGAGGAACAGGCGCTCCTGCCCCAGGCCGACCCAGGACAGCACCTGGGCACCCTGCAGGCAGATCAGCACCGAATCCCCCTGGCCCAGCTTCAAAGCAATGGCAGGAAGCCCTTTCCAGTCAACGGCCTGGGCCTGAAACGCCAAATCACTCACCCGTGAGCTCGTCCGCACGCTCCTGGCCGGCGGCGAAGTCCAGATCGCCGGTATAGATGGCGCGGCCGCAGATAACGCCCTCCACGCCCTCGTCCTGCACCTTGCACAGCGCTTCGATGTCGGCCATGCCGGCCAGACCGCCCGAGGCGATGACCGGAATCTTCAGCGACTGGGCCAGCTTGACGGTGGCGTCGATGTTGATGCCGCTGAGCATGCCGTCACGACCGATGTCAGTGTAGATGATGGATTCCACACCCCAGTCCTCGAAGCGTTTGGCGGTTTCGATCACATCCTGGCCGGTGAGCTTGCTCCAGCCATCGATGGCCACCTTGCCGTCCTTGGCGTCCAGGCCCACGATGATGTGACCGGGAAAGGCGCTGCAGGCGTCCTGCAGGAAACCGGGGTTCTTCACGGCAGCGGTGCCGATGATCAGGTACTCGATGCCCAGATCGATGTAGCGCTCGATGGTATCCAGATCACGGATGCCGCCGCCCAGCTGCACGGGAATCTCGCCATCGACTTCCTTGAGGATGCTCTTGATGGCCGACAGGTTCTTGGGCTGGCCCGCAAAGGCGCCGTTCAGGTCCACCAGATGCAGGCGACGGGCGCCCGCATCCAGCCATTTGGCGGCCATGGCTGCGGGGTCTTCACCGAAAGTGGTGGACTGGTCCATATCACCCTGAATCAGGCGAACGCAGTGGCCGTCCTTGAGGTCGATAGCGGGGATGAGCAACATGATGGTGATCTGCTAGCAAGTTTGGCCGTCAGAAATGGCCGGTTGAAAAAATCGGGTTGACAGTGAACAAGCCCTGCGATGCAGCGCGCACTGGATTGGGATGGGCTGCGAGGCGCAAACCACAGCCGGGCTGATCGCCCGGCGAGGATTTGCAACGCTGCAGACCGCCCAAGCCAGGGATGCGATGCGCGCAAAGACTGGTTCAATGTTGACCCTTAGGGCTTCCAGCCCAGGAAGTTGCGGAACAGCGCCAGTCCCTGATCCGAGCTTTTCTCGGGGTGGAACTGGGTTGCGAAAATATTATCGCGTGCGACGGCACATGCAAAGAGGCCGCCATAGTCGGTCTCGGCCGCGCAATGCGCGCTTTGTTGCACCTGCGCATAAAAGCTGTGCACAAAGTAGTAGAAGCTGCCGTCTGGAATGCCGGCCCATAGCGCATGGTGCTTGCCGCCCTGCTGCGTCTGCTGCACCTGGTTCCAGCCCATCTGCGGCACCTTGAAACGGCTGCCGTCGGCCTGCGTCCTTCCTTCGAGATCGAACTTGCGCACATTGCCGGGAATCAGTCCCAGGCCCGGCACATCGCCTTCGTCGCTGTGGTCGAGCAGCATCTGCATGCCCACGCAGACGCCGAACAGCGGCTTGTTGACGGCGGCATCGAGCACGGCCTGCTGCAGGCCCGATTCGCGCAGCTCGCGCATGCAGTCGGGCATGGCTCCCTGACCGGGCAGGACCACGCGGTTGGCGGCATGGACCACATCGGGATCGGCCGTGACGACCACGTCCCAGCCGGTATCGGCTGCGGCCGTACGCACCGCCTGCGAGACCGAACGCAGATTGCCCATGCCGTAATCGACCACGGCCACGGTGTTGTTCTTCAAACTCATAGCAGCTACCGCTTATGGAGATTGGTTTTTAAAGACAAACAGCTTTGAAATGCAGTGTAAACAGGCGCAATTCGCTCCTGATTACAGAGCACCCTTGGTCGAGGGAATCACGCCGGCCATGCGCTCATCATGCTCCAGTGCAAAGCGCATGGCACGCGCAAAGGCCTTGAAGATGGTTTCACACTGGTGGTGGGCGTTGAAGCCTTTGAGGTTGTCAATGTGCAGGGTCACGCCGGCGTGGTTGACAAAGCCCTGGAAGAATTCGAAGACCAGTTGCGTGTCGAGCTGGCCGATGCTGCCCGCCGTGAACTTCACATCCATGTGCAGACCGGGGCGGCCCGAGAAGTCGATGACGACGCGGCTCAGGGCTTCGTCCAGCGGCACATAGGCATGGCCGTAGCGGCGAATGCCTTTCTTGTCGCCGATGGCCTTGGCGAAGGCCTGGCCCAGGGTGATGCCGATGTCCTCCACCGTGTGGTGGCCATCGATGTGCAGATCGCCCGCGCATTCGATATCCATGTCGATCAGGCCGTGGCGCGCGATCTGGTCCAGCATGTGGTCGAGAAAGCCGATACCGGAGTTCAGGCTGGCCTTGCCCGTGCCGTCGAGGTTGACGCGCACGGCGACGCGGGTCTCGGCCGTGTTGCGCTGCACTTCGGCAATGCGCGGCAGGTTCTGGGCGATGGAGGGGACGATATTGCTCATAGGCTTTCTTTCAGTGCCGCCAGCATCTGGGCGTTTTCTTCGCGGGTGCCCACGGTCAGGCGCAGGCAGTTGTGCAGCAAGGGGTGCATGGCCGATACGTTCTTGACCAGCACGCCGCGCTGCTTCATCTCGATCTGGGCCTTGCCGGCATCGCGCACGCGCAGCAGCACCATATTGGCTTCGGAAGGCCAGACTTTTTCCACGCCGTCCAGCAGGGCCAGGGCATCGATCAGCGGCTGGCGTTCGGCGCGGATGGCGGCGGCCTGCTCGGCATACAGAGACTCGTGCTGCAACGCAAAAATCGCCGTCTCGCAATTGAGCACGCTGATGTTGTAGGGCGGGCGCACCTTGTCGATCTCGTTGACGATGGCCGAAGGGCCGATCAGATAGCCCAGGCGCGCACCGGCCAGACCGAACTTGGACAGAGTGCGCATCAACAGCACATGGGCGTTGCGCGCGGGGTCGGCCTTCATGCGGGTGATCCAGCTGCGGCTGGCGAAGGGCTGGTAGGCCTCGTCCATCACGACCAGACCGCCAACCTCGGCCACGGCGTCGATCACGGCCTGAACCTTGTCCTCGGCCCACAGCGTGGCGGTGGGATTGTTGGGATAGGCGATATAGGTGATGGCAGGCTGGTGCTCGGCAATGGCGGCCTGCATGGCCGGCACATCCAGGTCGAAGTCGCTCGTCAGATTCACGCCCACGAAATCCAGGCCCTGCAACTTGGCAGACAGCGGATACATCACAAAGCCCGGCATGGGCGCCAGCATCTTGGCGCGGGCATTGTTGCAAGGCTGGGCCGTGGCCAGCGCCAGCAGGGTGATGATCTCGTCCGAGCCATTGCCCAGCAGCACCGATGTGCCGGCCGGAGCACCGGCGTAGTCGGCCAGCATCTGCTTGAGCACTTCCTGGCGCTCGCCGGGGTAGCGGTTGATTTCCAGGCCGCCCAGATGCTCGCCCAACTTTTTCTGCAGCTCGGGCGGCAGGCGGTAGGGATTCTCCATCGTGTCCATCTTGAGCAGGCCTTGCGCGGGCTGCACATGGTAGCCCTGCATGGCGCGTACATCGGCGCGAATGCGTTGCAGGGCTTTGGTCTGGATGTCTTGAGCAGTCATGGGTTCACTCCTTCACACAAGGCTTGCGTTGGCCAATGCAGTCGATACCGATCGCTGCAATTCTGGCGCTCAAGCCTCAAGATTCTGCGTGGCGGCTTGCTCCAGCGGGTGCACCACGGTTACGCCGCCAAACTCCGCCCCATGAGGCAGATGCAGGCTCAGCATCTGGTTGCAGCCGCTGTGCTGGGCGCAGGCCACGGCCAGGCAGTCGCCAAAGTCCAGCGCATGGCGGGCTTGCACGGCCCAGGCCGTCTCCAGCGTGGCGGCGTCGGTCTTCCAGGGCGTCCAGGTCTGGTAGCGGCGGATGGCGGCGCGGGCATCGCCCTGAGGCAGGGGCAAGGCTGCCGTGGTCGCCTGGTCATAGAACTCCACCAGCGCCTGGTTGCTGGTGCGGCCGCTACGGCTGCGCCACAGCAGATCCAGCCATTCCAGCGTGGCCGCATACAGCGCACCGCCGGCCGCATCTTCCGCGGCGATCAGCACCGAGGTATCGACAAATACGGGGTTCACCTGGCCACCTCGGCTTCGGCATTGCTTTGCACTGCAGCACGCTTGCTGCTGGCACTACGCGCCACGGATTTGGCAGACTGGCCGGCAGCTTGCCAGGTGCGCTCATCCGTGCGCCAGGCCAGATAGGCACGCTCGTAGGCATCCTCGCGCTGCATCAGCTCGGCCATGAAGTCACCCAGCATGCGCGAGACGCTGCTGCCGCGCCTGGCCGCTTCAATGCGCGCCCAGTCAAGCACGCTGTCTTCGACGGTGATGGTGACGTTCTTCATGCCTCGCATGGTACACGAATTTCGTGCAACACGAAATTCGTGTGAAATTTCAAATTGCCAGAATGGCCTGCAGGAATCCATACTGCGGAGCAAAAAGCAGTTCGCCAGAAACTTGCCCCTCTGCAAGCGCAGACCCACCAACCGGGAGGAGAAATCATGAGCCAGCCATCCAAGACCGCATGGACCAGACGCCAGATGCTCGATCGCACCGTCCGCGCCGGAGCCGGCCTGGGCATCGCGGCCGGCTCCGGGCTGGCTTTGGCGGGCTGCGGCGGAGACGATGGGCCGGCAAAAGGTCTGAGCGCCGCGGAGGCAGCCCGGCGGCTGCCCGAGCTGGCTGCAACGCTGCGCCGTGTCAGCGGTGTTCCG
This sequence comes from Comamonas sp. F1-6, assembly GCF_039581415.1. Taxonomy (NCBI): domain Bacteria; kingdom Pseudomonadati; phylum Pseudomonadota; class Betaproteobacteria; order Burkholderiales; family Comamonadaceae; genus Comamonas; species Comamonas sp. F1-6. The sequence goes on along the minus strand of NZ_JBCPWN010000010.1, from coordinate 120,706 downwards.
GGTATGGCCTGGGCCGTGGTCCAGGGCGCGCAAACGCTTGCCGCCCAAGGCCTGGGGCTTTGCGAGACCGGCGGCAGTGCGGCCGTGAATGCCGACACCGTGTTCCAGCTGGCCTCGGTCTCCAAATCCCTGGCCGCCACCGTGGTGGCGCGCCAGGTCGGCCAGGGACGGGTCTCCTGGGATAGCCGCATGCAGGACTTGCTGCCCTGGTTTGCACTGCGCAATCCGGGCAGCAGCGCGGTGCTGACCGTGGGCGATCTGTTTGCCCATCGCAGCGGCCTGCCCGACCATGCGGGCGACAAGCTCGAGGAGCTTGGCAACGGCCAGCAGGTGGTGCTGGAGCGGCTGCGCCTGCTGCCCGTCAAGCCTCTGCGCAGCGAATACGCCTACACCAATGCCGGCCTGACTGCCGCCGCGGTGGGCGTCGCAGGCGCGGCCAACACGGACTGGGCGAGTCTGTCGCGCCAGAGCCTGTATGCGCCTCTGGGCATGACGCGAACCACATCGGTCTATGCCGAATTCATGCAGCAGGCCAACCGTGCCAGCCCCCATGTACGCGCCGATGACGGCAGCTGGCAGCGCGGCACGCCGCGCAATGCCGACCCCCAGTCCCCGGCCGGCGGCGCCAGCTCCAGCGTCAACGACATGGCGCGCTGGCTGTCTCTGCTGCTGGCGCAGGGGCGCTGGCAGGGACAGCAACTGGTCGCCCCTGCAGCCCTGCAAGCCGCCTGGCAGGCCCAGGCGCCGGGAGGGCACTACGGCTTCGGCTTCAATGTCGCAGCGACCGATGGCGGGCTGAATTTCCTCAGCCATTCGGGCGCCTTCATGCTGGGTGCGGCCACCTGCTTCATGCTCATTCCCTCGCTGGACGCCGCCATCATCGTGCTCACCAACGGCATTCCCATAGGCGTTCCCGAAACCCTGTGCCGCCAGTTCGTGGACCTGATGGAAACCGGCCGCCTCACGCAGGACTGGTGGTCGCTGTACAGCGAAAAGATCGCTCCGCTGATGGCGCCCACGGGCTCCCTGCTGGGCCAGCAGCCCCCGTCTGCGCCCCAGCCTCCGGGCGCGCTGCAGCGCTATGCGGGAAGCTATGACAACGCCTACCATGGCCCGGTGCAGGTCAGCCTCGTCGACAACCGGCTGCAGCTGAGCATAGGCCCGCAAGCCCAGACCTATGTGCTGCAGCACTGGAGCGGCAGCCAGTTCTGCTTCGTTCCTGGCAACGAAAGCGCAGCTCCGCACAGCATTTCGCTGGCGGTCTTCGAGGCAGGTGACGCAGCGCCGGCCCAAAGCCTCTGGCTGGAGTTCTATGACGATGACGGATTAGGCCAGTTCAGCAGGCGAATCTGACAGGCGCTGCGGCTGCAGGCGGCAGCGCCACAGCCCTCAGCGCCGGTACTGCGGCGGCGGGGCATATCTGCCGTCGGCGGGAAAAGCCGCAGGCTCGGCCGCACCACGGGGCTCTGGCGCCGGCCGAGCGGCATCGCGCCCCTGCAGGCGGACTTCAAACAGGGCCGCTCCGATCACGCCCACGTTGCGCGCATCGCCAGCCGGGGTATTACCGGCATAGGCGCGCTCCTTGCCGGAAAAACGAAAGGCCGCCACTTCACGCTGGCTCTTGCGAAAACCCTCGATGCGCAGGGTCTCGCCGGGGCGCAGCAGATAGCCGGCATTGCGCACGCTGCCGGCCTGGCCGGTGAGCACATCCAGGCCGTCCACCGTGACCACGACCTCATAGTGGCGCTGGCTGCGGTTGCTGTAGACCAGCTCGTAGCGCTCGCCATGACGGCCGGCCAACTGATAGTCCCGAGCTCCGCGCATGGTGTAGATGGGCAGCGGCCGGCCCTGCCCGTCCTGCACAACCCACTCCACATCGCCGTCGGCCAGCTGCACGCTGAGCTGCTGATCAATGCTGCGCCCAAGGGCGCGGCGGATGCTGGCCTCATCGGAGTAGCGCAGCTGTGCCACGGTGCGCGGGCGTTCGGGATCCAGGCGCGCGGCTTCTACGGTCCGGGTGACCGACTCTCGCCCTTCCCCCCATTGCGTGCCCAGTGTGGACTCGACCCTGGGCGTGCGCGGCGCTGCCGATGCGCTCTCAGCGACCTGCAAGGCATCCTGCGCCGAAGGCGGTGCACCGCACGCGGCCAGCCCCGCGGCCAGCAACAGTCCGCCCAGCAGCCGCCAGCCGCGTTGCTGCCAGGAACTCATGACCTGATTCATCTTCACGCTCCCTTGTTGTGATTGGCTATTAAATGCTGCGCTGCCACGCAGCCCGCCGAGTGTCACAGCAAATCCGCGCATTCCCGCACCATGAAACATCTGGAGATGATTTGCCTCGAAACGGGGGGCATGCCGACCTGCCCGAAAATGAAAAAAGCCGTGGACGGGCCACGGCTGATGGGCAAGCACCGGCGGATTTACTTCAGGCGCATTTCGGCAGCCCTGGCATGGCCCTGAAGGCCTTCGCCATAGGCCAGCACAGCGGCGGTCTTGCCCAGGATCTGGGCACCGGCCTCGCTGACTTCGATGATGGAGCTGCGCTTCTGGAAGTCGTACACCCCCAGCGGCGAGGAAAAGCGCGCCGTGCCGCTGGTCGGCAACACGTGATTCGGGCCGGCGCAGTAGTCGCCCAGGCTCTCGGAGGTGTAGGCGCCCAGGAAGATGGCGCCGGCGTGCCTGAGCAGAGGCTCCCAGCGGTGCGGGTCGCGGCTGGAGACTTCCAGGTGCTCGGGCGCGATGCGATTGCTGATCGCGCAAGCCTCTTCCATGTCCTTGGTCAGAATCAGTGCACCGCGATCGCTCAGGCTCTTGGCGATGATGGCCTTGCGCGGCATCTCGGGCAGCAGGCGGTCGATCGCGGCCTGGACGGCATCGATATAGGCCGCATCGGGACACAGCAGGATGGACTGTGCCAGCTCGTCATGCTCGGCCTGGCTGAACAGATCCATGGCCACCCAGTCGGGCGGGGTCGTGCCGTCGGCCAGCACCAGGATTTCAGAAGGACCGGCAATCATGTCGATGCCCACGATGCCGAACACGCGCTTCTTGGCGCTGGCCACATAGGCATTGCCGGGGCCGGTGATCTTGTCCACCTTGGGCACGGTGGCCGTGCCGTAGGCCAGGGCAGCCACGGCCTGGGCGCCACCGATGGTGAAGGCGCGGTGCACGCCAGCCACATAGGCAGCAGCCAGCACCAGCGGGTTCTTCTGACCCTGGGGCGTGGGCACGACCATGATGATGTCCTGCACACCGGCTACATGGGCGGGAATGGCGTTCATCAGCACGCTGGACGGATAGGCGGCCTTGCCGCCCGGCACGTAGATGCCCACGCGGTCCAGCGGCGTGACCTTTTGGCCCAGCAGCGTGCCGTCTTCGTCGCGGTAGCTCCAGCTCTCACCATTGGCCTTTTTCTGCGCCTCGTGATAGCTGCGCACGCGGCGCGCCGCCGACTCCAGCGCTTCGCGCTCGGCTGCCGGCAAGCTCTCGAAGGCGGCTTTCAGCTCCTGCTTGGTCAGCTCCAGCGCAGCCATGGAATCGGCCTGCAGGCCGTCAAAGCGTGCCGTGTATTCAAGCACGGCGGCGTCGCCGCGCTGCTGTACATCGGCCAGGATGTCGGCCACCCGCTGCTCGATGGCTGCATCCGTGTCCGCCGACCAATGCAGACGCTGCGCAAAATCATGCTCGAACTGGGCATCAGCGGTTGACAGACGGGCGGGGGCAGCTACGAATTCCATAGTATTTACCAGTAGGAAAAATCAGTTGTTCTTGGCGGCAACGGCCTGCGCAAACGCATCGATGATGTGGCGCAGCGGAGCCTGCTTGAGCTTGAGCGAAGCCTGGTTGACGACCAGACGCGAGCTGATGTCCATGATGGGCTCGACCTCGACCAGATCGTTGGCCTTGAGCGTGTTGCCGGTGGACACCAGATCGACGATGGCATCGGCCATGCCGGTCAGCGGCGCCAGCTCCATGGAGCCGTAGAGCTTGACCATGTCCACGTGCACGCCCTTCTTGGCAAAGAAGTTGCGGGCAATCTCGGGGTACTTGGTTGCGATGCGCAGACGCGCGCCCTGCTTGACGGCCAGCTGATAGTCGAAGCCGTTGCGCACGGCCACGCTGACACGACACTTGGCAATCTGCAGGTCCAGCGGCTGGTACAGGCCCTGGCCGCCATGCTCGATCAGCGAGTCCAGGCCCGATACGCCCAGGTCTGCGCCGCCATATTGCACATAGACGGGCACGTCCGAAGCACGCACCAGCACCACGCGCACATCGGGACGGTTGGTGTCGAAAATCAGCTTGCGCGACTTTTCCACATCCTCGGTCACCGCTATGCCGGCGGCGGCCAGCAGGGGCACGGTTTCTTCAAAAATGCGGCCCTTGGACAGGGCTATGGTCACAGGCGTTGCGGTGCTCATGCGGAAATTCTCTCGATATCGGCGCCCAGGGCGCGCAGCTTGTCTTCCATGCGGTCGTAGCCACGATCCAGGTGGTAGATGCGATCGACGATGGTCTCGCCCTCGGCCACCAGACCGGCAATCACCAGGCTGGCCGAAGCGCGCAGGTCGGTCGCCATCACGGTGGCACCGGACAGGCGCTTGCCGCCTTCGATGGTCGCCACGCGGCCGTCGGTGGTGATGCGCGCGCCCAGGCGCACCATCTCGTTGACATGCATGAAGCGGTTCTCGAAGATGGTCTCGGTCACCATGCTGGTGCCTTCGGCCACCAGGTTCAGCGCCATGAACTGGGCCTGCATATCGGTGGGAAAGCCCGGATATTCGGTGGTGCGAAAGCCCTGGGCCTTGAGCTTGCCGGAGGACGCCACCTTCAGGCCGCCATCCACGCACTCCACGCTCACGCCCGCATCCTTGAGCTTGTCGATCACCGCGCCCAGATGGTCGGCACGCGCGTGGTGCAGCAAGGCTTCACCGCTGGTAGCCGCCACGGCGCAGAGGAAGGTGCCGGCCTCGATACGGTCGGCCACCACCTGATGCTCGCAGCCATGCAGCTTGTCCACGCCCTGAATCACGATGTGGCTGGTGCCGTGACCGGTGATCCTGGCCCCCATCTTGATCAGCATCTCGGCCAGGTCGGTGATTTCGGGCTCCATGGCGGCGTTTTCCAGCACCGTCTCGCCTTCGGCCAGCGCAGCGGCCATCAGGAAGTTCTCGGTGCCGGTCACGGTCACCATGTCGGTGGTGATGCGTGCGCCCTTCAGACGCTTCCAGCCTTCGGGCAGGCTGGCATGCATATAGCCGTTTTCCACGGTGATGATGGCACCCATGGCCTGCAGGCCCTTGATGTGCTGATCCACGGGGCGCGAGCCGATCGCGCAGCCGCCGGGCAGCGACACCTTGGCGTGGCCGAAGCGGGCCAGCAGCGGACCCAGGGCCAGCACCGAGGCGCGCATGGTCTTGACCAGCTCGTAAGGCGCTTCGGGCACCAGGCTGTCGGGTGCCACAAAGCTCATGCCGCCACGTTCGCCATGGGTTTCGGTCTGCACACCCATGTTGGCCAGCAGCTTGCGCATGGTGGCCACATCGTGCAGACGCGGCACATTGTGCAGATGCACGGGCTCGGCCGTGAGCAGTGCGGCACACATTTCAGGCAGAGCGGCGTTTTTGGCACCGGAAATGATTACTTCGCCCTTGAGGGGACGACCACCGTGGATCTTGAGTTTGTCCATGGCTTCAAGCCTTGAATGTTTATATGTAAAAAATGCACTCAGCGCTTATGTAGCAAGTGCTGACGGCTATCAATCTTGCGTCTCGACTCGCATCAAGCCTGGGCAGCAGCCCATTCTGCCGGGGTGTAGGTCTTCATGGACAGGGCATGGACTTCATCGGTGGCCATGCGGTTGCCCAGCGTGGCATAGACCAGGCGCTGGCGGCCCAGCAGACGCTGGCCTTCAAACTGTGCAGAAACAATGGTGGCAAACCAATGTCGGCCGTCACCTTCCAGCGCAATATGCTCGCAGGGCAGGCCGGCGGCGATCAGGTCTTTGAGTTGGTCTGCAGTCATGGGGAACCTTTAAGCGCAAAGCTGGCGAAACCGGTCATTGTCTCGCAAGCAGCCCCGCGTCAATTCTAAAAATCAGTTACGAATCTTGTAGCCGATACGCAGCAGGTGCACGGCCAGCGCGCTCACAGCCAGCCAGGCAGCGCCCACGATGGCGAAGCTGAGCCAGGGCGAGACATCGCTCTGGCCGAAGAAGCCATAGCGGAAGCCGTCGATCATGTAGAAGAACGGGTTGACATGGCTGACCGCCTGCCAGAAGCCGGGCAGCGAGTGCACGGAATAGAACACGCCGGACAGAAAGGTCAGAGGCATGATCAAAAAGTTCTGGAAAGCTGCCATCTGGTCGAACTTCTCGGCCCAGAGACCGGCGATCAGGCCCAGCGTGCCCATCAGGGCACAGCCCAGAAAGCCGAACACCAGAATCCACAGCGGCGCGGCAAAATCGGGCACGGCAAAGAACAAGGTGACCACAAACACGCCCAAACCGACCAGCAGGCCGCGCAGAATGGCCGCTCCCACATAGGCGCTGAACCAGGCCCAGTGCGACAGCGGCGTGAGCAGCACGAACACCAGCGAGCCCATGATCTTGCTCTGCACCAGGCTGGACGAGCTGTTGGCAAACGCGTTCTGCAGCATGCTCATCATCACCAGGCCGGGAATCAGAAACGCGGTGTAGGGGATGCGGTCGTAGACCATGACCCGGCCTTCGAGCACATGGCCGAAAACCAGCAGATACAGCACGGCCGTGAGCACCGGTGCGGCCACGGTCTGAAAGCTCACCTTCCAGAAGCGCAGCACTTCCTTCTTGAGCAGGGTCTGCCAGCCGTTCATTGGACACCTCCTGCAGGAGCCTGTGTCCTGGAGCCTTCATTCATGATGTGGATGAACACATCTTCCAGATCCGCGCGGCGGATTTCCACATCCTCGGGGGTCACACCCGCCTCGCGCAAGGCGGCCAGCAGTTGCTCCACATCGACTGCATGGGCGGCGGGAATCTGCACGATTCGACCGGTAACACGCGCTCTGTCGGCCACGGCCTTGGGCAGGGCGCTATCGGTCTTGAACTGCAACACATTGCTGGAAGCCGACTTGAGCAGCTCGCTCATGGGCGAGAGCTTGATGATCTCGCCGCGCTTGAGCATGGCCACGCGGCTGCACAACGCCTCGGCTTCTTCGAGATAGTGAGTGGTCAGCAGAACCGTGTGGCCCTGCTTGTTGAGTTTGGCAATGAAATGCCACAGCGTCTGGCGCAGCTCCACGTCCACACCGGCCGTGGGCTCGTCCAGCACGATGATGGGCGGCTTGTGCACCAGGGCCTGAGCCACCAACACGCGGCGCTTCATGCCGCCCGAGAGCTGGCGCATATTGTTGTGGGCCTTGTCCGTCAGGCCCAGGCTGTCGAGCAACTCGTCGATCCAGTCGTCGTTGTTCTTGACGCCGAAATATCCGGACTGGAACTTCAAGGCCTCGCGCACATTGAAGAAGGGGTCGAACACCAGCTCCTGCGGCACGATGCCCAGCTTGCGGCGTGCATCGGCGTAGTTCGCCTGCACATCGCTGCCCTGCACCAGCACGCGCCCGCCCGTGGCTTGAGCCAGTCCGGCGAGGATGCTGATCATCGTGGTCTTGCCGGCGCCGTTGGGGCCGAGCAGACCGAAGAATTCACCTTCCTCGATATCCAGGCTCACCGATTTGAGGGCCTGAAAATCCCCTTTGGGGGTACGGTAGGTCTTGGAGACGGATTGGAATGAGACTGCGGACATGGAGCCCATGATTCTAGGGCTTGCCCACAGCCTCTGCCTTGGCGGGGCTTAGCCGGACACAGTGATTCGTCAGCCTAGCCCTGCTGAGCGGTGGCGGCCGCATCGGGCACGGGAGCGGGCATCAGCAAGCCGTCCACGCCATACAGCGCGGCCATGGACTGCAGGCCCTTGGGCAGACCCTCGACGACGAGCTGCTTGCCCGCCTCCTGGGCAGCACGCCGGCAGGCCAGCAGCACGGCCAGAGCCGCCGAGTCAAACACCTTGACGGCACTGGCATCCAGCACCACCTGTGCATCCGCATGGCCCGTGACCAGCGGGCGCAGGCGCAGCAGACAGTCGCGCCCCTGACGATAGGTCAGTTCCTTGGGCAGTTGCAGAGGGTTGCTAGCTGAGCGGGCCATGACGTCTGAAGCGCTTTGCTTACTTGTTCGCCATGGCCGGCATGGAGCTGCGCGAGGCCAGGGTCTTGATCAGGCCGTCAATGCCGTTGGCATTGATTTCCTGCGCAAACTGGTTGCGATAGGTTTCCACCAGCCACACACCGAGCACGTTGAAGTTGTAGAGCTTCCAGCCCGTGGCCTGTTTTTCCAGACGGAAATCCAGTTGCACGGGGTCGCCACGGCCGTTGACCTGGGTACGCACCAGCACGTCGGTGTCGCCGGCTGCCATGCGCACAGGCTTGACGGTAATGGTCTGATCGCCGACCTGGGATAGGGCCCCCGCATAGGTGCGAATCAGCAGGGCCTTGAACTCATCCTGCAGCTTCTGGCGCTGCTCGGGCGTGGCCTGACGCCAGGCCGGACCGACAGCGGCCGATGTCATGCGGCGAAAGTCCACATAGGGCATGACCTTCTCGTTGACCAGTGCATTGATCTTGCTGGAATCGCCGTTGCGCAGCGAGGCATCCTTCTTGATGGTCTCCAGCACATCGGCAGAGACGCGCTTGACCAGTGCATCGGGAGCTTCCTCAGCAGCCTGGGCTGCGGGCAGACCCAGATTCAGAGCGAGCACGGCACCTGCTGCCATGCCCCACATGCGACGAGTAATCTTCATTGCGTTTTTTCTCCTAGGCCCGCAAGTGTCACCGCACTCGCGCAGCCTGTGCATCATGTTTGTAACCAAGCTCTACCGGCTCACTGGCCTTCCGGGGGCAGCTTGCCGGCGTTGTCGTCATCATAGTTTTCGAGGCGACCATCGCCGCCGGACGCCGCGCCGCCAATGCGTGAGCGCAGATAGACATCGCGCACCAGGCTGTATTTGTCGAGCGCAACGGAGTCCAGCACATCGCCGGCCTTGAGCAGATTGGCACGGTTGTTGACCATGCGCAGACCGAACAGGCTGTTGCGCCAGCGCACGTCATCCATGGAGTTGGCAGGATAGCCGAAGGCGTCAACCACCAGGCCGGCCGAATCTCGCACCGTGGACGGCCCCCAGAAAGGCAGCACCAGATACGGCCCCGTGGGCATGCCCCAGCGACCCAGAGTCTGGCCGAAGTCCTGCTTATGGCGCTCGATGCCAGCCTCGCTGGCGATGTCGAACAGACCGCCTATGCCCAGCACCGTGTTCACGCTGAAGCGCACCATGGAGTTGTAAGCCCCCTGACCCTGACCCTGCAGCACATTGTTGACGAAGGACCAAGCATCGCCGAGATTGTCGAAGAAGTTGGTCACGCCCTGGCGCGCCACACGCGGCGTCACGGTCTGATAGGCCGTGGCCACGGGCTTGAAGACCGCCTCGTCCACGCCTTCATTGAAGGAATAGATGCTGCGGTTCATGGACTCCAGCGGATCGGCAGGGTTGGCAGGGCCCGTGGTGGTGGCGCAGCCGGACAGCAGTGCGGCTACGGAAACGCTGGCTGCCAGCGCAACGCGCCTGAGCGCCTGATTCTCGTCTGACGTCAATTTCGTCTGTGGGCTTGTTGTAGTCATCATTCTTTCGCTCCCCCGTTGCCTGCGGCAGCGCCGGAATCACCACCCTGCTCCGCCTTGCTGTAGAGAAACTGACCGATCAGATTCTCCAGCACCACGGCAGACTGGGTGGCAGTCACACGGTCGCCTGCCTTGAGGTTCTCTTCGCTGGCGCCCGCTTCAATACCAATGTACTGATCACCCAGCAGGCCGCTTGTCAGAATTTTCAGCGAGCTGTCCTTGGGAAAGGCGTAACGGGTTTCCATGCTCATGGCCACGTCGGCCTGGAAGGTCTGGTCGTTGAAGGTAATGGATTCGATACGGCCCACGACCACGCCGGCGCTCTTGACCGCCGCCTTGGGCTTGAGTCCGCCGATATTGTCAAAACGCGCCGTGATCGCATAGGTCTTCTGGAAATTCAGACTCAACAGATTGGCCGACTGCAAGGCCAGGAACACCAGGGCCAGAGCACCGATCAGCACAAACAGGCCGACCCAGACATCACTTTTCTTTTGCTGCATGATTTTTTACCTCTATCTGCTGAGCAGCCTCAAATGCTGAACATGGTTGCGGTGAGCAGGAAGTCCAGGCCCAGAACCGCTAGCGAGGCCACGACCACGGTACGGGTGGTGGCACGGGAAACTCCTTCAGGCGTGGGCTTGGCCGCATAGCCTTCGAGCAGGGCCACAAAGGTCACGGCCAGGCCGAAGACAAAGCTCTTGAGCACGCCATTGCCCAGATCGCTCCACCAGTCCACGCCCTGCTGCATCTGGCCCCAGAAAGCACCGCTGTCGACGCCGATCATCACCACGCCCACCAGCCAGCCACCCAGCACACCCACGGCGCTGAAGACCGCAGCCAGCAAAGGCATGGTGATCAGCCCGGCCCAGAAGCGCGGCGCCAGAATGCGTTTGACGGGGTCCACCGCCATCATTTCCATGGCTGACAGCTGTTCACCGGCTTTCATCAGGCCGATTTCGGCCGTCAAGGCCGTGCCGGCACGACCCGCGAACAGCAGGGCCGTGACCACAGGCCCCAGCTCGCGCAGCAGGCTCAGGGCCACCATCATGCCCAGCGCCTCGGCCGAGCCATAGCGCTGCAGGATGTAATAGCCCTGCAGACCCAGCACAAAGCCCACGAACAGACCGGAGACGCCGATGATGGCCAGCGAATAATTGCCCAGAAAGTGAATCTGGTCGCCGATCAGGCGCGGGCGCCTGAGCGCCGGCCCCATCAAACCCAGCAGGCGCCACAGCAGGCGTGCGCCAATCCCCATGTTGACCAGCTGGCAGCGCACTGCCAGGCCAATGCGTGCGAGAAAGTTCATGCACGCCTCCTGCTGCCAAAGTCCTCGTCGGCGCTGACGCCCGGATAGTGAAACGGCACAGGCCCCGTGGGTCTGGCATGGATGAATTGCTGCACCAGCGGGTCGGTGCTGGCGCGCACCTCTTCGGGTGTGCCCTGGGCAGCAACGCTTCCGGCTCCCAGAATCACCACATGGTCGGCCACGCGGAAAGTTTCTTCCAGATCGTGGGATACCAGAATCGAAGTCAGGCCCATGGCATCGTTGAGCTGGCGGATCAGCTGTGCCGAGGTACCCAGCGAAATGGGGTCCAGGCCCGCGAAAGGCTCGTCATACATGATGAGTTCGGGGTCCAGCGCAATCGCGCGGGCCAGTGCCACGCGGCGGGCCATGCCGCCCGAGACCTGGGAAGGCATCAGATCGCGCGCACCGCGCAGGCCCACGGCATGCAGCTTCATGAGCACGATGTCGCGAATCAGCTCTTCGGGCAGATCGGTGTGCTCGCGCAGCGGAAAGGCCACGTTGTCGAACACGCTCATGTCGGTGAACAGTGCACCGAACTGAAACAGCATGCCCATGCGGCGACGCGCGGCGTAGAGCTGCTGCGCATTCATGATGGTCACATCCTGGCCGTCAAACAGCACCTGCCCCTGCTGGGCATGGTTCTGCCCGCCGATCAGACGCAACACAGTGGTCTTGCCGCCGCCCGATGCGCCCATCAGCGCCGTGACCTTGCCGCGCGGCACTTGCAGGGACAGATCGCGCAGGATGACGCGGTCACCATAGCCAAAGGTGACATTGCGCAGTTCCACAAAGGGTGCGTTGGGTGACATGCGTGAATAGCCGCTCAAGAGAAAGCAAACTGGTATTGTGCCGACAAGCTCGGCAAAAAGCTCGGGTTAGCCCCAAGTAAACATACATTCGTGAATGTTTCTTCAAGGCATGGCTTGGATCGCAGAGTCATCACTCCTGTTTCAGGAGCATTCAGCGCTTGTTGTGCATGCGCAAACTGCCTTTTTTGCGATATGAAATCGCATCGACAGCTGCGACTTATTTACAACATATTCTGCAGAAACGCCTTGGTGCGCTCGTGCTGAGGCGCCACAAAGAATGCTTCGGACGGGCCTTGCTCGACGATGTAGCCGCCGTCCATGAAGATGACGCGGTTGGCCACCTCTCGCGCAAAACCCATCTCGTGGGTCACGACCAGCATGGTCATGTGCTCCTCGGCCAGCTCGCGCATGGTGCGCAGCACCTCGCCGGTCAGCTCGGGGTCCAGCGCCGAGGTGGGCTCGTCGAACAGCAGAATGTCGGGTTCCATGGCCAGCGCACGGGCAATCGCCACGCGCTGCTTCTGACCGCCTGAGAGATGATTGGGATAGGCATCGCGCTTGGCGGCCAACCCCACCTTGGCAAGCAGGGCCTCGGCCTTGGGAATGATGTCTTCGCGCTTCATGCCCTTGACGATGACGGGCGCCTCGATGATGTTTTCCAGCACCGTGAGGTGGGGAAACAGATTGAAGGACTGAAACACCATGCCCATCTTGCGGCCGATCTTGCGGATTTCGGCATCGCTCACGTACTGAGCCCTGGCCTCACCCTCGGAGCGTGCCAACACCTCGCCTTCGATGCTGATGGTGCCGCGGTCAATCGTCTCCAGGTGGTTGAGGCAGCGCAAAAAGGTGCTCTTGCCCGAGCCGGACGGGCCGATCACGGCCACCACCTCGCCGCGCAGCAGCTCCAGAGAGACACCGCGCAGCACTTCGTTGCTGCCAAAGGCCTTGTGGATGCCCTGGGCGGAAATCATCACGTCAGGCGTCGTACTTGGCATATTTTTTCTCAAGATATTGGAAGCCCCAGGTCAGCACCAGGGTCATGATGAGATAGAAGGCCGCAGCCACGATGAAGGGCGTGAAGCTGAAGTCGCGCTGCACCACGCCGCGCGCCACGCGCAGCAGATCGTTGAGTGCCAGCACATAGATCAGCGAGGTGTCCTTGACCAGGGTGATGGTCTCGTTGCTGACGGGCGGCAGGATGCGGGCCCACATCTGGGGCAGCACGATGCGGCGCATGGTCTGGGCATAAGTCATGCCCAGCACCTTGGCTCCCTCGTACTGGCCGCGATCCACGGACTTGATGCCGGCGCGGAAGATCTCCGCGAAGTAGGCCGCATAGTTCAGCGCAAACGCCACCACGGCGGCGGGAAAGTCGGGCAGGCGCACACCGATGTAGGGCACAAAGGGCAGCGCAAAGTACACGAACAGCAGCTGCAGCATCAGCGGCGTGCCGCGCATCAGCCAGATATAGGCGCCCACGGCGCTGCTCAGCGGCTTGATGCTGGAGATGCGCATCAGCGCCAGCGCCAGGCCCATGGGAATGGACAGCGCCAGCGTGATGAAGAACAGCTTGAGTGTGACAAGGGCACCAGCCGACATGGGCCCCAGGAGCGAGATTACATAGTCCATCAAATGGCCTTCAGTGTGGCGCTGCAGCTATCGAAAGCCCGCCACAGGCACGGGCGTGCGCAGGAGGAAGTGTTTGCACGCATTGTCGTCGCAAAAAAAACCGGCAATGCCAGGCATTGCCGGTGCAGTCCGTCAAAAAGGGATTAGTGCTTGATGACGTCGGCGCCGAACCACTTCTGGGCGATTTCAGCAGCCTTGCCGTCCTTCTTCATTTCGGTCAGCACATCGTTGACCTTGTTGCGAGTGGCTTCGTCGTCCTTGCGGAAGCCCACACCGTAGTCTTCGGTACCGAAGTCCTCGGCCAGCACCACGTAGTTGTCGGGCTTCTTGTTGACGTAGTAGCGACCCACCACCTCATCCACCACTACCACATCCAGACGGCCTGCTTCCAGGTCCATCATGGCAGCGATGTTGTCGCCGAAGAGCTTTGTTTCCTTGAACTTGTCCGACAGTTCCTTGTCCTTGGTCAGGGCAGTCACGGCGCTGGAGCCTTCCTGGGCACCCACGATCTTGCCGACCATGTCAGCCTTGCCCTTGATGGGAGAGCCGGCCTTCACGATGATGATCTGCTTGTTCACCATGTAGGGGTCGGAGAACAGGATCTTTTCCTTGCGCTCTTCCAGAATGGTCAGGCCGTTCCACAGAGCGTCCACACGCTTGCCCAGCAGCTCGGCTTCCTTGGCGTTCCAGTCGATGGGCTTGAACTCCACTTCGATATTGGCGCGCTTGGCGACTTCACGAGCCATGTCGATGTCGAAACCGACCAGTTCGTTCTTTTCGTCACGGAAACCCATGGGCGGGAAGTTGTCGTCCAGGCCCACCACCAGCTTGGCGGCAACTGCCGCAGGAGTGGGCGCAGGAGCTGCAGCGGTGTTGCTTGCGGACTCGTTCTTGCCGCAGGCAGCCAAAATTGCAGTCAGGGCCACCGAGGCCAGCAGGGTACGTTTTTTCATGGCGTCAAAATTTGAAGTGGAAAAAGCGGAGGCAGGGGCTTTGTCTCCCGTCCGGGGCCACCGCAGCCGTCCCGAAGCCGGGCTGCCGCCAGCGCCGAATCCGCTATTGTCGCGCAGACGGGACAGAACGTCACTCGCCGGTCGCAAAACCATCACGACTTAGGCAAAACAGGTTCAGGCAAGACGGCTGCCTCAGAAGACTAGCCGTTGTTGCATTCTTGTTTGCACAAGTCCTCTCCATGTGCAGCTTGCCAAACTCCAGACCATGTCACCACCGTCACCAGACACCAGCCAGCTCCCGCCCGCCTTGCAGCAGGCCTATCGCAACGCGCTCTACCAGGTCGATGCCACCAAGGGCGCTGTCGCACAGACGCTACGCGTGGGCGAGCGCAATGACTGGCTCGAGCAGCAACTGGGACAGCAGCCCATCCAGGCCGCCTGCTATCTCACGGCCTGCAATCCCTGGGGACAGATCCTGGAGCCGGCTGAAAACGCGCGTCGCATGAGTGCTCTGCGCCATGCGCTGGACAGCGATGGCTGGCCGTATCTGGACGGCTGCGGCCAGGATCCGCAAGGCCTGTGGCCCGGCGAAGCCAGCGTGCTGATATGGGGCATGGACGCCCCCACGGCCCGCGCCTGGGGCGAGCAATGGGAGCAGAACGCCGTGCTCTGGTGCGGCGCCGATGCCATCCCCCAGCTGCTATGGCTCAGATAAATCGTTTTGATAGCAGCTTACATACGCTCTTCCTAGTTATCAGTCACAAACCAATCCGAAATCGTTATTAATAAATCGCATGCAGCTATCAATTCAGCCACTAGTCGATTGAGGCCATAAAAAAAGGCGCCCCGGTGGGCGCCTGTGAAAATCTTGAATATGCCTTGGCTCGCAAGGCCTTGGCTCAGCGAGGCAGTTCGCTGGCGCCCATCAGGAACTCGTCCACGGCACGCGCGGCCTGGCGGCCTTCGCGAATCGCCCACACGACCAGCGACTGGCCGCGGCGGATGTCGCCGGCAGCGAACACCTTGGGCACGCTGGTTGCATAGCCGCCGATGAAGTCGGTGCTGGCCTTGGCGTTGCCGCGCGCATCCTTGTCGACGCCAAAGGCTTCGAGCACCGTGGCAACCGGATTCACAAAGCCCATGGCCAGCAGCACCAGATCCGCAGGCCAGACCTTTTCCGTGCCGGGCACTTCGCTCAGCTTGCCGTCCTTGAACTCGACCTGGACGGTGGTCAGGCTCTTGACCTTGCCCTTTTCGCCGCCGAATTCCTTGGTCGAGATCGCGAACTCACGCACCACGCCTTCGTCGTGGCTGGACGAGGTACGCAGCTTGATCGGCCAGTAAGGCCAAACCAGGGGCTTGTTCTCCTGCTCGGGCGGCATGGGCATGACCTCGAACTGGGTCACGCTCTTGGCGCCATGGCGGTTGGAGGTGCCCACGCAGTCGGAGCCGGTATCGCCGCCGCCGATGACGATGACATGCTTGCCGTCGGCACGGATCTGACCCTTGAGCTTGTCGCCCGCGTTGACCTTGTTCTGCTGGGGCAGGAACTCCATCGCGAAGTGCACGCCTTCCAGATCGCGGCCGGGCACGGGCAGATCACGCGACTGCTCGGAGCCGCCGGTCAGCAGCACGGCGTCGAACTCGGCATTGAGCTGCTCGGGGCTGATGGTTTCCTTGGCCCAGTTGGTGACCTTGGAATCCTTGCCCAGACCGTCCTTGCCGGCAATCAGCACGCCGGTGCGGATCTTCAGGCCTTCGGCCACCATCTGCTCGACACGGCGGTCGATCAGGCCCTTGTCCAGCTTGAAGTCGGGAATGCCGTAGCGCAGCAGGCCGCCCACGCGGTCGTTCTTCTCGAACAGGGTCACGTCGTGGCCGGCGCGCACCAGTTGCTGGGCCGCTGCCATGCCTGCAGGGCCGGCACCGACTACGGCCACCTTCTTGCCGGTCTTGTGCTTGGGCAGCAGGGGCTTGACCCAGCCTTCGCTCCAGGCACGGTCGATGATGGAGTGCTCGATGGACTTGATGCCGATGGCGTCGCCGTTGATATTGGCCACACAGGCAGCTTCGCAGGGTGCGGGGCAGATGCGGCCCGTGAACTCGGGGAAGTTGTTGGTGCTGTGCAGCGTGGTGATGGCGTTCTTCCAGTCACCCTGATACACGAGGTCGTTGAAGTCCGGAATGATGTTGTTGACCGGGCAGCCGTTGTTGCAGAACGGCGTGCCGCAGTCCATGCAGCGTGCAGCCTGCACCTTGGCCTGATCGGTGGTCAGGCCGATGACGAATTCCTTGTAGTGCTTGAGACGTTCCGCAACGGGGGCATAGCCCTCTTCGATGCGCTCGTATTCCATGAAGCCGGTGGTCTTTCCCATGATCTTTAATCCTTGAAATCTGTGTTCGCTTGCAGTGCGGTGGCCGCCTGGCCGCCACCGCTTGGAGCCGTGTTTACTTGGCGGCTACTGCTTCTTTCTGAGGAGCTGCTGGCGCTTTCGCAGCTTGCTTTTCCTTCTGTTTGCGTTCAAAGATCTCGCCGAGTGCACGCTGGTACTCGGTCGGGAACACCTTGACAAACTTGGCACGCGCTGCGGCCCAGTTGTCCAGCAGATCACGGGCACGCTTGGAACCCGTCCAGCGGCTGTGAGCCTCCACCATGTTGCGCAGCTGCTGATCGTCGCTTTGGCCGCGGTGCCAGATGCCGGGATCGACACGCGAGACAAACTCGTCGTGCGGCAGCACCTTCTCCAGCTTCACCGAAGCGGTGTTGCAGCGCTCGGCAAACTTGCCGTCCTCGTCGTAGACATAGGCCACGCCGCCGCTCATGCCGGCCGCGAAGTTGCGGCCGGTCTTGCCCAGCACGACCACGGTACCGCCGGTCATGTATTCGCAGCCGTGATCACCCACGCCTTCGACCACGGCCGTGGCGCCGGACAGACGCACGGCAAAGCGCTCGCCGGCCACGCCGCTGAAGAAGGCTTCACCGCTGGTGGCGCCGAACATCACGGTGTTGCCCACGATGGTGTTGGTTGTGGTCGAGCCACGGAACTCATGGCTGGGATGCACCACCACACGGCCGCCCGACAGGCCCTTGCCGGTGTAGTCGTTGGCTTCGCCGCTGAGGTTCAGCGTGATGCCGTTGCACAGGAAGGCACCGAAGGACTGGCCGCCCGTACCTTCGAAGTGGATGCGGATGGTGTCGTCTGGCAGGCCTTCGGCGTGATGCTTGGTCACCGCGCCCGAGAGCATGGCACCGACGGAGCGGTTGACGTTGCGCGCCACTTCCATGATGCGCACCTTCTCGCCGTTTTCGATGGCGGGCTTGCAGCGCTCGATGAGCTTGACGTCCAGCGCCTTGTCCAGCAGGTGATCCTGGCTTTCCACGTGATAGCGGGCCACGTCGGCAGGCACTTCGGGCTGGGCGAACAGACGGCTGAAGTCCAGACCCTGAGCCTTCCAGTGCTCGATGCCCTTGCGGGTGTCGAGCAGATCGGAGCGGCCGATCAGGTCGTCGAACTTGGCGATACCCAGCTGGGCCATGATCTGGCGCACTTCTTCGGCGATGAAGAAGAAATAGTTCACCACATGCTCGGGCTTGCCGGTGAACTTGGCACGCAACACGGGGTCTTGCGTGGCCACGCCCACGGGGCAGGTGTTGAGGTGGCACTTGCGCATCATGATGCAGCCTTCCACCACCAGCGGAGCCGTGGCGAAGCCGAACTCGTCAGCACCCAGCAGAGCGCCGATGATCACGTCGCGGCCGGTCTTCATCTGGCCGTCGGCCTGCACACGCACACGGCCGCGCAGACGGTTCAGCACCAGGGTCTGCTGGGTCTCGGCCAGGCCGATTTCCCAGGGACCGCCAGCATGCTTGATGGAGGACCAGGGCGAGGCGCCGGTGCCGCCGTCGTGCCCTGCGATCACCAGGTGATCGCTCTTGCACTTGGTCACGCCTGCGGCAATCGTGCCCACACCGACTTCGGACACCAGCTTGGTGCTGATGCTGGCGTGCGGAGCCACGTTCTTCAGATCGTGGATCAGCTGCGCCAGGTCTTCGATCGAGTAGATGTCGTGGTGGGGAGGAGGCGAAATCAGGCCCACACCGGGCACCGAGTGACGCAGTGCACCGATGTAGTCGGAGACCTTGCCGCCGGGCAGCTGACCGCCTTCACCAGGCTTGGCGCCCTGAGCCATCTTGATCTGGATCTGGTCCGAAGAGGCCAGATATTCGGCAGTCACGCCGAAACGACCGGACGCGACCTGCTTGATCTTGGAGCGCAGCGAGTCGCCGGCCTGCAGTTCGATATCGGACTCGACCTTGTCCTTGCCGATGATGGAGGCCAGGGTTTCGCCCTTGCTGATGGGGATGCCCTTGAGCTCGTTGCGATAGCGCTTGGGATCTTCGCCGCCTTCGCCGGTGTTGCTCTTGCCGCCGATGCGGTTCATGGCCACGGCCAGCGTGGCATGGGCTTCGGTGGAGATGGAGCCCAGCGACATGGCACCCGTGGCAAAGCGCTTGACGATTTCCTTGGCCGACTCGACCTGGTCCACGGGAATCGCCTTGGCGGGATCGAACTTGAATTCGAACAGGCCGCGCAGCGTCATGTGGCGCTTGGTCTGGTCGTTGATCAGCTGGGCGTATTCCTTGTAGGTGCTGAAGTTGTTGGCACGTGTGGAGTGCTGCAGCTTGGCGATCACGTCAGGCGTCCACATATGCTCTTCACCACGGGCACGCCAGGCGTACTCGCCGCCGGCATCCAGCATGGTTTCGAGCACGGGGTCGTCGCTGAAGGCAGCTTCATGGTTGCGGATGGTTTCCTCGGCGATCTCGAAGACGCCGATACCTTCCACACGGCTGGCCGTGCCCGTGAAGTACTTGTCCACGGTCTCGCTGTTCAGGCCCACGGCTTCGAACAGCTGGGCGCCGCAGTAGGACATATAGGTGGACACGCCCATCTTGGACATGATCTTGGACAGACCCTTGCCGATGGCCTTCACATAGTGATAGATGGCCTTGTCGGCAGTGATGGGCGCAGCTTCGCGGCTGAAGATGTCGACCAGGGTCTCCATCGCCAGATAGGGGTGCACGGCTTCCGCGCCGTAGCCGGCCAGCACGGCGAAGTGATGCACTTCGCGGGCCGTGCCGGTTTCCACCACCAGACCGGCGGTGGTGCGCAGACCTTCACGCACCAGATGCTGGTGGATGGCGGACAGCGCCAGCAGCGCGGGGATGGCCACTTGCGTGGCGCTCATGTTGCGGTCGCTGATGATCAGGATGTTGGCACCGCCCTTGATCTCGTCCACGGCGTGCGCGCACAGCGAGGCCAGCTTGGCTTCCACGCCCTGCTTGCCCCAGGACAGCGGGTAGGTGATGTCGATCGTCGAGCTCTTGAACTTGCCGTTGGTGCGCTTCTCGATATCACGCAGCCTTGCCATGCCTTCGAAGTCGAGCACGGGCTGCTGCAGCTCCAGGCGCATGGGCGGGTTGACCTGGTTGATGTCCAGCAGGTTGGGCTTGGGGCCCACGAACGACACCAGCGACATCACGATCGCTTCGCGGATCGGGTCGATGGGGGGGTTCGTCACCTGGGCGAACATCTGACGGAAGTAGTTGTACAGCGGCTTGTTCTTGTCGGACAGCACGGCCAGCGGGCTGTCGTTGCCCATGGAGCCAATGCCTTCCTCGCCCTTTTCGGCCATCGGGGTCAGCAGAAACTTGATGTCTTCCTGCGTGAAGCCGAAGGCTTGCTGGCGGTCCAGCAGGGACAGCTCGGTCTTGGCAGCGGGAGCCTTGAAGTCGGCGGGGATTTCCACCTCGTCGAGCTTGATGCGCAGGTTCTCGATCCACTGCTTGTAGGGCTTGGTGTTGACGACGTTGGCCTTGAGCTCTTCGTCTTCGATCATGCGACCCTGCTCCAGGTCGATCAGCAGCATCTTGCCGGGCTGCAGGCGCCACTTGCGCACGATCTTGCTATCGGGCACGGGCAGCACGCCGGCTTCGGAAGCCAGGATCACCATATCGTCATCGGTGATGCAGTAGCGCGAGGGACGCAGACCGTTGCGGTCCAGCGTGGCGCCGATCTGGCGGCCATCGGTGAACACGATGGAGGCGGGGCCGTCCCAGGGCTCGATCATCGCAGCGTGGTATTCATAGAAGGCGCGGCGGCGCTCGTCCATGGCTTCGTGCTGCTCCCAGGGCTCGGGAATCATCATCATCACGGCCTGGCTGATGGGGTAGCCGGCCATAGTCAGCAGTTCCAGGCAGTTGTCGAAGGTGGCGGTGTCGGACTGGCCTGCAAAGCTGATGGGATAGAGCTTTTGCAGGTCTTCGCCCAGCACGGGAGAGGCCATCACGCCTTCGCGCGCCAGCATCCAGTTGTAGTTGCCGCGCACGGTGTTGATTTCACCGTTGTGGGCCACATAGCGGTAGGGGTGAGCCAGAGGCCACTCGGGGAAGGTGTTGGTGGAGAAACGCTGGTGCACCAGGCCGATGGCCGAGACGCAGCGCTCGTCGGCCAGATCACGGTAGTACACGCCCACCTGATCGGCCAGCAGCAGACCCTTGTAGACCACGGTGCGGCTGCTCATGCTGGGAACGTAGTATTCCTTGCTGTGCTTGAGGCCCAGGTTCTGGATGGCGGCCGAGGCCGTCTTGCGGATCACGTACAGCTTGCGCTCCAGCGCGTCCTGCACGATGACATCGGCACCACGGCCGATGAAGACCTGGCGCAGGATGGGTTCCTTTTCCTGCACGGTGGGCGACATGGGCATGTCGCGGTTCACCGGCACATCGCGCCAGCCCAGCAGCACCTGGCCTTCGGCCTTGATGGCGCGCTCCATCTCCTGCTGGCAAGCCAGGCGCGAGGCATGTTCCTTGGGCAGGAAGATCATGCCCACGCCATATTCGCCGGCGGGAGGCAGTGCCACGCCCTGCTTGGCCATTTCCTCGCGGTAGAGCTGATCGGGGATCTGGATCAGGATACCGGCGCCGTCACCCATCAGAGGGTCTGCGCCCACGGCACCGCGATGGTCGATGTTTTCGAGGATCTTCAGTGCCCCCAGCACGATGTCATGGCGCTTCTGACCCTTGATATGGGCCACAAAGCCCAGACCGCAGGCATCGTGTTCGTTGCTCTTGGAGTACAGACCGTGGTCCTGGAGATACTTGATCTCGGCAGCAGTCGTCATGGGGAATCCTCTTATATCAATCGCGGGGAACGCAAGATTACGACATGACATGAAGTTATGCAATAAGTATTAATTGGGGTCAGATTCTAATTAATTCCCAACTTTTTTTATTTGCATTTAATTAGGGACATATAAAAATCAAGGAAAGCAATCCAATGAAAACAAGGAGTTGGAAAAACTCCCTACTCCTCGTGCACCGAAGCTGTGCGTGCAGAAGGCCTGCCGGCCTTCTGCCGCTTCACGCGCCGCTCGGTTTTTTGTTGCAAATTTTCAATGAAATCAGGCTCGCCCAGAGCCCAGCCACGCAGTGCGGCATGGCTGATCTGCGCCTGGGTATCGGCATCCAGACCGGCCTCCACGGCCCTGACATAAGCGGCATCCCGGGCAAAGGGCGTGTTGCCCAGAGCCCAGAAAAGCGCGTGCGGGCTGATGAGCGCATCGCTTTGCAGGCCTGCGTTGTGCGCATAGCTGGACCAGGGCCAGTCCACCGCGCGCTGCACCAGCCCGTCGCGCACGGGGTTGAGATCCATGGAGACCATGGTGGCCATCAGCCATTGCTCGGCCTGCAGCACGGTGCAGCGGTAGCGCCCCTCCCAGAGGGTGCCGGTACGCCCGTGCCGATTGTTGAAGTAACGCACATAGCTGCGCCCCACGGCCTGCATGAACTGGGGCACGCCCTGCTCCGTCCTGGGCGTCAGCAGCAGATGGAAGTGATTGGGCATGAGCACATAGGCATGCACATCGACCTCGAAGCGCCGCGCCATCTCGCGCATCAGATCCAGCATGACCAGGCGATCCTGCGCGTCCACGAAGATCTCGCCGCTGTTGTTGCCACGCTGGATGATGTGGTGCGGCATGTTTGCCAGCGTGAGACGGGGAAGACGGGCCATGGAGCGGACTTGAACAGGGGCGACAGGGAAGGCGTTTCGGTCATTATGAAGCGTCGCGCCAGGGCCGACGCGTCCTCAGGCGCCAGACATCACAGATGCATGCGGCCCGAAGCACTCAGCAACTGGCTGATGTGGCGCGTAGCGGCCAGCAACTGCGGCAGCAACCGCTCGCGCATCATCTGCTCGCTGGTGCGGTTGGCCTGTCCGCTGATGTTGAGCGCCGCCACCGTCTGGCCGCGCGCGTTGCGTATGGGGGCGGCAATCGAGATCAGGCCCTCCTCCAGCTCCTGATTGAGCAAGGCCCAGCCCTGCTCGCGCACGCGGGCGATCTCGGCATACAGCTCGTCGTCGCCGGTCAGCGTGTGTCGCGTGAAGGCGCGCTGCTCGCGCCGGGCCATCAGCGCCCGCAGCTCATCGGGGGGCAGCGCCGCCAGCAGCACCCGGCCCATGGATGTCCAGAAGGCAGGCAGTCGCGAGCCCACGCCCAGATTGGTACTCATGATCTTGTGCGTGTGCACGCGCAGAACATAGACCACGTCCAGGCCTTCGAGCACCGCGGCCGAGCATGACTCCTTGACCTCGTACACCAGCGCCTCCATGGCCGGCTCGGCCAAATTCCACAGCGGCGTGGAGCTCAGATAGGCAAAGCCCAGATCCAGGATGCGCGGAGTGAGTGCGTAGTACTTGCCGTCGCTGCGCACATAGCCCAGCGTCTGCAGCGTCAGCAGGATGCGCCTGGCACCGGCACGTGTCAGACCCGTGGCGGCAGCCACCTCGCTGAGCGTCTGCTCCGGCGCCCTGGCGCTGAACGAACGTATGACTTCCAGCCCCCTGGCAAAGGACTGCACATAGCTGTCACCGGGCTTGAGCGAGACCGCTTCGCCCTCGACCGGGGTTTTCCCTGATGTGGTTTTTACAGTCTCCATTTTTATCATCCTTTTCTACAATTCTTTTAGCGAACAAATGTTCTATATACGAACATTTTAGCGCCAATGGCGCAGATCTTTGTGTAGGAAATTGGAGACACCCATGATCAACAAGATCGCCGACTCGGTCGCTCAGGCCCTGTCCGGCATTCAAGACGGCTCCACCGTGCTCATCGGCGGCTTCGGCACCTCGGGCATCCCCGGCGAGCTGATCGACGGCCTGATCGCCCAGGGTGCACGCGAGCTCACCGTGGTCAACAACAACGCCGGCAATGGCGACACCGGCCTGGCCGCCCTGCTCAAGACCGGCCAGGTGCGCAAGATCATCTGCAGCTTCCCGCGCCAGGTGGACAGCTGGGTCTTCGACGAGCTGTACCGCAGCGGCAAGATCGAGCTCGAACTGGTGGCCCAGGGCAATCTGGCAGAGCGCATGCGCGCCGCCGCCGCAGGCATAGGCGCTTTCTTCTGCCCCACGGCCTATGGCACCGAACTCGCCAAAGGCAAGGAAACGCGCGAGATCAACGGCAAGCACTATGTGCTGGAGTACCCCATCCATGGCGATGTGGCCCTGATCAAGGCGGAAAAAGGCGACCGCTGGGGCAATCTGACCTACCGCATGTCGGCGCGCAACTTCGGCCCCGTGATGGCCTCTGCCGCCAAGTTCACCGTGGCCACCGTGCATGACATCGTGGAACTCGGCCAGCTTGACCCCGAATCCGTGGTCACCCCGGGCATCTATGTGAGCCAGGTGGTGAAGATCGAGCGCGTGGCCACCCAGGCCGGCGGCTTCAAGAAGGCGGCCTGAGCCCGCCAAGGTCCAGCAAGGAGATACAAGCGTGAGCTATCAAAAACGAAGCAAGGACGAACTGGCCCTGCGCGTGGCCCAGGACATTCATGACGGTGCCTATGTGAATCTGGGCATAGGCCAGCCGACCCTGGTGGCCAACCACATCCCCGCAGGACGCGAAATTGTTCTGCAAAGCGAGAACGGCATTCTGGGCATGGGCCCGGCACCGGCGGCCGGCTCCGAAGACTACGACCTGACCAATGCCGGCAAGCAGCCCGTGACCCTGCTGCCCGGCGGCAGCTATTTCCACCACGCCGACAGCTTCGCCATGATGCGCGGAGGCCACCTGGACATCTGCGTGCTCGGAGCCTTCCAGGTTTCGGCCACGGGCGACCTGGCCAACTGGAGCACCGGCGAGCCCGGCGCCATCCCCGCCGTGGGCGGAGCCATGGACCTGGCCATTGGCGCCAAGCAGACCTGGGTGATGATGGATCTGCTCACCAAAAAAGGCGAGAGCAAGGTCGTGGCCCAGTGCAGCTACCCGCTGACCGGCCTGGGCTGCGTCAAGCGCATCTATACCGATCTGTGCACCCTGGCCTGCACACCCGAGGGGCTGCGCCTGATCGACAAGGTCGAAGGCCTGGAGCACGCCGAACTCGAACGCATCGTGGGCCTGCCCATCGCGGCCTGAACTTCAGGCCAATCCCGTCTGCACCAGAAGCTCAATTTTCATAACGGAGACATGCCATGAGCAACCAGAACCAAGCCTTTATCTGCGACGCCATCCGCACCCCCTTCGGTCGCTACGGCGGCGCGCTGTCCAGCGTGCGCACCGATGATCTGGGCGCCCTGCCCATCAAGGCGCTGATGCAGCGCAACCCCGACGTGGACTGGACCGCCGTGGCCGATGTGCTCTATGGCTGTGCCAACCAGGCCGGCGAGGACAACCGCAACGTGGCGCGCATGTCGGCGCTGCTGGCCGGCCTGCCCATCGATGTACCCGGTGCCACCATCAACCGTCTGTGCGGCTCGGGTCTGGACGCTGTCGGCACGGCCGCGCGCGCCATCAAGTCCGGCGAAGCCCGCCTGATGATTGCCGGCGGCGTGGAAAGCATGAGCCGCGCCCCCTTCGTCATGCCCAAGGCCGAGTCCGCCTTCAGCCGCAACAATGCCGTCTACGACACCACCATCGGCTGGCGCTTCGTCAACAAGCTGATGAAAGCCCAGTTCGGCGTGGACTCCATGCCCGAGACCGCCGAAAACGTGGCCGACGATTTCGGGATCGAACGCGAAGCGCAGGACCGCATGGCCCTGGCCAGTCAGGAAAAGGCCGCGGCCGCCATTGCGGCCGGCCATCTGGCGCGCGAGATCGTGCCTGTCTCCATCGCCCAGAAAAAGGGCGATCCCATCGTCGTGAGCCAGGACGAGCACCCCCGCGCCACCACCATCGAGGCACTGGCCAAACTCAAGGGCGTGGTACGCCCCGATGGCACGGTCACGGCCGGCAACGCCAGCGGCGTCAACGACGGTGCCTGCGCCCTGCTGCTGGCCAACGAGGAAGCAGCCAGCCAGTATGGTCTGGTGCCGCGCGCCCGTGTGGTCGGCATGGCCGTGGCCGGCGTCGCGCCGCGCATCATGGGCTTCGGCCCCGCTCCCGCCGTGCGCAAGGTGCTGGCCCAGACAGGACTGACTCTTGAGCAGATGGATGTCATCGAGCTCAACGAAGCCTTTGCCGCACAAGGCCTGGCCGTGCTGCGCGACCTTGGCATTGCCGATGACGACCAGCGCGTCAACCAGTGGGGCGGCGCCATCGCCCTGGGTCACCCCCTGGGCGCATCGGGCGCCCGCCTTGCCACCACGGCCGTGAACCAGCTGCATGCCTTCGGCGGCCGCTACGCGCTGTGCACCATGTGCATCGGCGTGGGCCAGGGCATTGCCGTGGTGCTCGAACGCGTCTGATCCCGACTGCGGCAGGGACCGGCCAAGTCCGGCCTGCTGCCGCCCCCTGCCTCCTACACCAAAACAACGACCGCTGGAGTTCAGCTCTTTTCGGAGCTACGCCACCGCGGCAGCCCGCGCCCCGGCCACTGGCCGGCGGTGTCTTGCCTTCTTCCGGAGACCTAAATGTCCAATTCCCTTTCCCTGTCTCGCCGCCGCAGCCTGCAAACCCTGGCAGCAAGCGCCCTGTTTGCTCTGGGCGCTGCTCCCTCCATGGCCCAGACGCCCTATCCCAGCAAGCCCATCACCATGATCGTGCCCTTCTCGGCCGGCGGCACGACCGACATCCTGGCGCGCGTGGTGGGCCAGGCCCTGAGCGCCGAACTGGGCCAGAGCATCATCATTGACAACCGCCCCGGCGCGGGCGGCAATATCGGCGGCCAGGCCGCAGCCCGTGCAGCTGGCGACGGCTACACCCTGTTCATGGGGACGGTGGGCACGCACGCCATCAACGAAGCCCTGTACAAGAAGATGCCCTTCGACCCGGTCAAGGACTTTGCTCCGCTGACCCGCGTCGCCAATGTGCCCAATCTGCTGGTGGCCCACCCCAGCCAGCCCTTCAAGACGGTCAAGGAAATGATGGCCTATGCCAAGGCCAATCCCGGCAAGCTGAATTTCGGCTCCTCGGGCTCGGGCAGCTCCATCCATCTGTCGGGCGAGCTGTTCAAGTCCATGACCCGTCTGGACATGGTGCATGTGCCCTACAAGGGCAGCGCGCCGGCCATCACCGATCTGCTGGGCAACCAGATCGCCATCATGTTCGACAACATGCCCTCGGCCATCCAGCATGTGCGCTCGGGCAAGCTGCGCCCCATCGCCGTGACCACGGCCAAGCGCTCGCCCGAACTGCCCGATGTGCCCACGGTCGCCGAAGCCGGCGTGCCCGGCTATGAAGCCACCTCCTGGTTCGGTCTCTTCGTGCCCGTCAAGACACCTGCCGACATCCAGCAAAAGCTGCATGCCGCCATTGCCAAGGTGCTCAAGGATCCCGCCGTGATCAAGAAGATCAACGACCAGGGCGGCGAAGTCATGATCGACACCCAGGAAGGCTTTGCCAAGTTCATCGACGCCGAAGCCAAGAAGTGGGGCAAGGTCGTCAAGGACTCCGGCGCCAGCGTCTGATCCCCCCAGGTGCCGGCCTGTCCCGGCCCCAGCACTGCCGGCGCATGCCGGCGGTTGCTGTTGCCCTCCCGGGCCCGCGCCTGTCGCAACCGCCCCGTTTTCCGTCTGAAAGTTATTGCCATGTCTTCCCAGAGCGCCTCCCTTACTGACCGCCCTCGCGTGTTGATCACCGGTGGCGGAGCCGGCATCGGCGCCGCCGCTGCCGAGCGCTGCCGCGCCGACGGCTACGAGCCCATCATCATCGACCGCGTGGTCGATCACGTTCCCGGTGGCATACAGGCCGACCTCAGCGATGCCGAGGACACGGCCCGCGCCCTGCGCCAGGCTCTGGAAACCGGCCCCATCACGCGCCTGATCAACAACGTGGGCGTGGTCGTACCCAACGACGCCGCCTCGCAGACCCTGGCCGAGTTCGACCTGGCCGTCTCGCTGAACTTGCGCTGCGCCTTCCAGTGCATGCAGGCCCTGCTGCCCGGCATGAAGCAAGCGGGATTCGGGCGCATCGTCAACATGTCCTCGCGCGCCGCGCTGGGCAAGGACTTGCGCACAGCCTACGCGGCCACCAAGGCCGGTCTGATCGGCATGACCCGCGTCTGGGCGCTGGAGCTGGGCCAATGGGGCATCACGGCCAACGCCATAGGCCCCGGCCCGATACGCACCGAGCTGTTCGACAAGGCCAATCCGCCCGACGCCCCGCGCACGCAGAAAATCATTGCTTCCGTACCTGTCAAGCGGGTGGGCACTCCCGAGGATGTGGCCCATGCCGTGTCTTACATGCTCGACGAGCGCAGCGGCTTTGTGACCGGACAGGTGCTCTATGTCTGCGGCGGCATGACCGTGGGCGTCGCCTCCGTGTAAGCGGCTCGATCCGAGCTGCTGCCCGGGCAAGCCAAGTCCCCAAGCCGCAGATGCATCACCCTCGTCCGGCGCGCACCCTGCAAGCCTTCGGGATCTGGATGCTTTTTAATTTTGATAGCATAAAGCGCCTTTCCCAGAATGATTTCAATGTGTTTTATGCTTGAAACCATTTATGGAAAGGCGACAGAAGCTCTCAATAAGAGAGCCCTCTTGCTTGCCATCTCGACGCGCACAGGCCGCGCCTTTGCTGGCCCTCAGGTATAGCGCTTGGCGCGCAGATTGTTCTTCATCTGCTCCAGCGCCGGCTGCAGTGCCGGCCCGATGCGCAAAGCCACACAGGTCGCCAGCACGTCGATGATGAGCAGGTGCAGCAGCCGCGAGACCATGGGACTGTAGCGGTCGTAGCCTTCGGGATGATCGGCAGCCAGATGCACCTGGCAAGCCGAGGCCAGAGGCGAGCCGCTGGCCGTGATGGCGATGGTGGTGGCTCCGTTCTTGCGGGCGATATCCGCCGCATCCATCAGATCTCGCGTGCGGCCGGAGTTCGAGATGATGACCACGCAGTCCCCCGGCCCCAGCAAGGTGGCGCTCATGACCTGCATATGGCCATCGCTGGTGGCCAGACTGGTCACACCGAGGCGGAAAAACTTGTGCTGGGCATCCAGCGCCACGATGCCCGAGTTCCCGGCGCCGTAAAACTCGATGCGCTTGCCGGTCTGCCAGGTCGCTGCAATCGCCTGCGCAGCCTGCTCTATGGCCGCCGTGCTGGCCGCATTGCGGTACTGCAGAAAAGCGGCAACCGCGTTGTCCACCACCTTGACCATGACATCGCTGGTCTTGTCATCGCTGTCCACACTGCGATGGATGAAGGGCACGCCTTCGCTGACGCTGCCCGCGAGCTTGAGCTTGAAGTCCGCCAGGCCGTCATAACCCATGCTGCGGCAAAAGCGCACCACCGTGGGTTTGCTGACATGTGCCCGCACTGCCAGCTCTCGCACCGGCAGATGCGCGAAGGCCCGCGGATCGGCCAGTACCAAGCGTGCAACACGCTGCTCTGCAGGCGCCAGGGACGGAAGGGAGGCAGTAATCCGATCAAGCATATTGGCGCAGATGAGGTGGAGGCAATGAATGAGTGCAGCAAAAGGCGAGCATAAGACCGAAGCGCCTCATGCCTCGCAAAATGGCAGCAAAACTTGAATATTTCCGCAAATAAATAGGCAAGCGCAAATATTCAGCAGGGTTTGCCTTGATACATCATCAAACAGAGTGGCGGCAGCCTCGTTTTCAATCTGGGATTCACGCTCTACACTTGCTGGTTAGTTTGAAACACAGCAAAGGATGGACATGAATCAGTTGGAGGCGCTCAAGCAATTCACGACCGTGGTCGCGGACACCGGTGATTTTCATCAATTGGCGCAGTTTCAACCGCAAGATGCCACCACCAATCCATCCCTGATTCTCAAAGCGGTTCAAAAGACCGAATATGCGCCGCTGATGCGCGCCACCGTGGCGCAATTCAAAGACCGGGGGCTGGACGAAATCATGGACCGAACGCTGGTGCGCTTCGGCTGCGAGATTCTGAACACCATACCCGGTCGTGTCTCTACCGAGGTCGATGCCCGCCTGTCTTTCGACACCGTGGCCACGGTCACGCGCGCCGAGCGACTGATCGAGCTGTATCAGGCCGCAGGCATCCACACCGAGCGCGTGCTCATCAAGATCGCCGCCACCTGGGAAGGGATTGAAGCGGCCCGCATTCTCGAGCAGCGCGGCATTCACACCAATCTGACGCTGCTGTTCTCCTTCTGCCAGGCCGTTGCCTGCGGCCAGGCCAAGGTCCAACTGATCTCGCCCTTTGTGGGCCGCATCTACGACTGGTACAAAAAGCAGGCCGGCGCGCAATGGGATGAAGCCGCCATGGCCGGCGCCAATGATCCGGGCGTGCGCTCCGTACAGAAAATCTACGACTATTACAAGCACTTCGATGTTTCCACCGAGGTCATGGGTGCAAGCTTTCGTAATACCGGCCAGATTCTGGCTCTGGCGGGCTGCGATCTGCTTACCATTGCACCTGAGCTGCTGGCCCAGCTCCGCGCACAGCAGGACGACGCCATGCCTTTGACCCGCGCCCTGGACCCGGACAAGGCCAGAGCCCAGCCGCAGGAGCGCGTTCTGTATGACCAGGCCTCGTTTCGCTTTGCGCTGAACGAAGATGCCATGGCCACCGAAAAGCTGGCCGAAGGCATTCGCGCCTTTACCGCAGACACCCTGAAGCTGGAAGCATTGATGCAGCAAGCGGCTGCAGATTGACGGAAATTTCCTTTGACGCCTCTTTGTCACGAGCTGCCTGCCTGGCAGGCTTTGCAAACCCATTACCGGGCGCAGATCCAGCATCTGGATTTGCGCCAGGCTTTTGCACAAGACCCGCAACGTCTTGACGCCCTGAGCATGCAGGCGCCACATGTCTTCGCTGATCTGTCGAAGAACCTATGGACTGGCGAGACCGAGGCCTTGCTGAGGCAGCTTGCCGTCGAGAGCCAGCTCTCGAGCAAGCGCGACGCCATGCTGGCCGGCGCAGCCATCAATACCAGCGAGCAGCGCAGCGCGATGCACTGGCTGCTGCGCACTCCTGCAAACGGCGGGCAGCTCGCCCAGTCCCCCGTCCTTCGGTCCTGGTCCCAGGACATGCATTCGGCGCTGCGTGAAGTTCACGACACGCAGGATCGAATGCTCGCCCTGGCCGATCAGATCAGGGGCAGCCAACAGATCACCGATATCGTCAATATCGGCATCGGCGGCTCGCACCTGGGTCCGGAAGTCGTGGTCAATGCCCTTGAGGACTGGATAGACCAGGACAAGAACTTTCACTTTGTATCCAACGTGGACGGCCATGAACTGGGACATGTGCTGCGCCGGGTCAAACCGGAAAGCACGCTGTTCCTGATTGCCTCGAAATCCTTCACCACGGCCGAGACCATGCTGAATGCTCGCTCGGCCAGGCAGTGGTTTCTCGATCATGGCGGCAGCGAAGATCCGCAGGCCCCATGCTCGATCGACCGACACTTCGTGGCCCTCACCACCAATACACAGGCGGCTGCAGAGTTCGGCATACAGCGCACTCTGGGTTTCTGGGATTGGGTAGGCGGACGCTTTTCGCTGTGGTCCGCCATCGGCTTGCCTATCGCCATCGCCATAGGCTCGGCGCAATTCAGGGCGCTACTGGGCGGCGCACACGCGATGGACGCCCACTTTTTCACTGCGCCCATGAAGAGCAATCTCCCGGTGCGCCTGGGACTGCTGGACATCTGGTATCGCAATTTCTGCCAGTTTTCCAGCCGCTGCATCGCCCCATACAGCCATGGACTGCGCCGCCTGACGGCCTATCTGCAGCAACTGGAGATGGAAAGCAATGGCAAAAGCATCAACAAGAATGGCGTTCGGCTCACAGCACCCACGGCACCGGTGATCTGGGGCGAGCCCGGCACCAATGGGCAGCATGCTTTTTTCCAGATGCTGCACCAGGGGCCGGATGTCATACCGGTCGAATTCATTGCCCTGCGCGACGGGGGCAAATACCTGGGCGAGCACCATCAAAGCCTGGTAGTCAACGCGATTGCCCAGGCCCAGGCGCTGATGGTAGGGCGCTGCGGCGAAGGTCTGGAAAAAGACTGCCCCGGCAATCGCCCCAGCAGTTTCCTGATGCTTGAAAGCCTGGACCCCGCCTCTCTTGGCGCCCTGATTGCGCTGTATGAACATCGCATTTTTGTCTCTGGCGCCATCTGGGACATCAACAGCTTCGACCAGTGGGGTGTGGAACTGGGCAAGAAGCTGGCAAAGCAGCTGCATGCCCGCCAGAACCACAATGACTGGGAAGGAGTGGACGCGTCAACGCAGGAGCTGATGAAACGCCTGATGGAAAGTCACTGAGCATCACAAGCAGCGGGCCCGACAGAGCTCATGCTTCAAGCCTGCTCAGATCGCGCTGGTTTGCTGCAAATGGGGATAGCGCACGCCAGCCAGACCTTCCAGTCCAAACTCGGCGAGCAGCTGACGCAAGCGTTGCGCCGCACTGCGCTTTTTCTGTCCCGTATAACGGGCCACAATCAATTCGTTTTTCATGCTGTGCTCCCAGCCCACCAGCTCGGTGACCGTGACCTGGTAGCCGCAAGCCTCCAGATACAGACAGCGCAGCACATTGGTAATCTGACTGCCCATCTCGCGAGTGTGGATCGGGTGACGCCACAACTCGGCCAGCGGAGTGCGCGCCAGACTCATGGCCTTGGTCTGGCGCAGGCATGCAGCCACCTCGGCCTGGCAGCAAGGCACCAGCACCATGGCCTTGGCCTGCTTTTCCAGCCCGAAGGCTATCGCATCATCGGTCGCCGTATCGCAGGCGTGCAAGGCCGTGACCACGTCAAACTGCGAAGGCATGAAGTCTGCTCGCGTGGACTCGGCCACCGACATATTGAGAAACTCCATGCGCTCGAAGCCAAGTTCAGCCGCCAGCTTCTGAGATGCCTCGACCAGCGGCGCCCGCGTCTCGATACCGAAAATCCGGCCCTGAGCCAAGGCCTTGAAATACAGGTCGTAAAGAATGAACCCCAGATAAGACTTGCCCGCACCATGGTCAGCCAGTGTCACGGCATGCCCATCCTTGGACAGCTCGGCAAGCAAAGGCTCGATGAACTGATAGAGGTGATAGACCTGCTTGAGCTTGCGGCGCGAATCCTGATTGAGCTTTCCCTCGCGCGTCAGAATATGCAGAGCCTTAAGCAGCTCAAGGCTCTGGCCGGGCTTGAGCCCCAGTTGCTCGGCGATATCAAGTGCCCCTGCTTTGGCGGGCTTTTGCAGGCTCTGCTTTTTATCAGTCTTGCCCATCACTTCTCTGCCTTCGTCTGACCATGGCCGGTCACGGGGCAGCGGGCCCCGACATCCAGGTCCAGCCAGCCTTCGATGCCGATCTTTTCCAGCGTTTCCATATTGCGCTCGTATATCGTTTCGGCTTCCGGAAACACCTCCACAGCCTTGTCGATGCTGTCTTCGCGCAGCAAGTGCAATATGGGATAGGGAGCACGATTGGTGCAGTTGGTAACGTCGTCCACATCCGTGCCCTCAAACTGAAATTGAGGATGAAACGAGGCGACCTGCAAAATACCACCCAGATCCAGCTCCTCGATCATGGCATCCGCCACTTCAAGAAAGTCATTGAAGTCCAGAAAATCCTGCAGGGCATGAGGCAGTATCAGCAGTGTGGTGTCGCGTTTTTCTGCGTTGGCTTCGGCCAGGGCTTCAAGCTCGCGATGCAGGGCCTCGGCAACCGCCTCTGCATCGGTCGCATCGCTGACGGCATAGTGGATCTGAGCCTTGACATGCACGCCTTTGGCGAAAGGGCATAGGTTGAGACCTATCACGGCCTTTTCCAGCCAGCGCACGGTATCCGCAATCACAAGCTCCGGCGGGAAAGCCTGATCGGCGATGGTTGAAGTTTCGGTCATGACAGGGCCCTCCAAAATGCAAACGGGGGCCATCGCCCCCAAAGAATGCGCACTGGGCGGGAAATATTCCGGCTCTAGATACACAGAACCGCTATTTTAGCGATCCGGCCTGTGCCATGCTCGCCACTGGCAGCAAGACCGTTGGCGAGCTTCCTTCAGGCCTCGCCCAGCAGCCTAAGCCCGGTGATGCGCTCATGTTCGCGCGCTGCATAACGATCCGTCATACCCGCAATAAAGTCTGCCACCACTCGCGCACGTTCATGCAGGGTAGTGACGATATGGGCACGCTGAACAAAGCGCGGCTTCATGCGTTCAGGCTCCACCATATAAGCGGCAAACAGCTCTTTCACAACTTGCTGGGCACTGTTCATGGTCTGCATGACTTGAGGGTGCCGATAGAGCTGCCTGAACAAGAACTGCTTTAGCACCAGGGACTGCGCTTTCATCTCTTCGCTGAAACCGATCAGCGTCCGATCATGCTGACGAACCTCCTGCACCGAGCGCACAGCCGCCTGTTCAATACCGGCCTGTGAGTGATGGATGACGTCATAGACCTGGTCACTGAGCATGCGTCGAATGCTCTCATAGAGCAGCTTGCGCTGAGCATCCGGCAGAGCCAGATCGGGCCAATCCGCCAATGTCGAGGCGTAATAGCGGGCAAACAAAGGCACGGCTTCACGCAGCTGGGCCATGGTGATCAGACCCGATCGAACGCCGTCGTCCACATCGTGGGCGTTATAGGCAATCGCATCCGCCAGATTGCATAGCTGTGCCTCCAGAGAAGGCTGAGTGCCATCCAGAAAACGCTGAGCCACGCCGCCGGGCTCACGTGCATTCAGCAATTGCGCATTGCTGAGCGAGCAATGCTTGAGAATTCCCTCGCGCGTTTCAAAAGTCAGGTTCAGACCGTCAAAGGCAGGATAACGTTCCTCCAACCTGTCCACTACACGCAGACTTTGCAGATTGTGCTCAAAACCGCCATGAGGCTTCATGCACTCATTGAGCGCGTCTTGCCCCGCATGTCCAAAAGGTGTGTGCCCCAGATCATGCGCCAGACAGATGGCTTCAACCAGGTCTTCATCCAGCCGCAAAGAACGCGCGATGGAGCGCCCCAGCTGCGCCACTTCCAGAGAATGCGTGAGCCGGGTTCGGAACAGATCGCCCTCATGATTCACAAAGACCTGGGTCTTGTAAACCAGTCGCCTGAAGGCCGAGGAGTGAACAATGCGATCCCGATCGCGCTGAAAGTCGCTGCGCGTGGGAGCCGGGGGCTCAGCAAAGCGACGCCCGCGGCTTTGCTGGGGATGGCAGGCGTAGGAAGCCAGAGCGGTCATGCAAATCGCCTCAACAACTCGATGCAATGACTCTAACAGCTATGGGCTCGCTTCCCCCAGGGTCTGCTCACATAGCGCCATCCATCAAGCGCAGCAACTGTCGATCACTTCACGCACCAGCGCATCGGGTGCCGACCTCATCACCGCCTTGCCGGGACCATCGATCAGCACAAAGCGGATTTCACCGGCTTCGGATTTCTTGTCGACCCGCATCAGTTCCAGATAGCGACCAGCATTGTCCTGGGCATCGATGACCGCTGCGCGCACCGGCAAGCCCGCTCGCTCAATCAGCTTGCGCAGACGCGAGACAAAGCTCGCCTCCACCAGGCCAAGACGTTGGGACAGCTCCGCCGCCATCACCATGCCTGCCGCCACACCTTCACCGTGCAGCCAGTTGCCGTAGCCCATGCCGGCCTCGATCGCATGACCGAAGGTATGGCCAAAATTGAGAATCGCGCGCAGACCCGCTTCCTTCTCGTCCTGCCCCACGACCCAGGCCTTGATCTCCACACTTCGCTTGACGGCATGGGCGAGCATGTCGCGATCGCGGCGCAGCAGGCCATCCATGTTCTGCTCAAGCCAGTCGAAGAACTGCATATCGGCAATAGGGCCGTATTTGATGATTTCCCCCAGACCTGCGCTCAACTCGCGCTCTGGCAGGGTATCCAGCGTAGCAAGATCGCAGAGCACCAGCTGCGGCTGGTAGAAGGCCCCAATCATGTTCTTGCCCAGCGGGTGGTTGATGGCAGTCTTGCCCCCCACCGAGGAATCGACCTGGGACAGCAGCGTGGTCGGCACCTGCACAAAAGGCACGCCACGCATATAGCTGGCGGCAGCAAAGCCCGTCATATCCCCCACAACACCGCCGCCCAGTGCAAACAGCACCGTCTTGCGGTCGCAACCATGCTGCAGCAGGGCATCAAAAATCAGGTTCAGAGTCTGCCAGTCTTTATGCGCTTCGCCATCGGGCAACACCACCTCGTGAACCTGGGCGTATTGGCCGCTCAAGGCCTGCTTGAGCGCAGACAGATAAAGCGGGGCCACGACATCATTCGTCACGACCAGAGCCGCCGCCGCCTTGGGCAATGCCTGCCAAGTGGAGCTCTGGGCCAGCAAGCCCTCTGCAATCACGATGGGATAGCTGCGCTCTCCCAGATCAATATGCACCGTTTCCACGTTCAACCTCTCTCAAAATACATAGCAGGAACCACACGCAGTGTATTGACCAACAAGCTTTTCAGCGCAATCAGGAATGCTGACCGAGTTCAATCTGCATGGCCACTCGCTGGGCCACCTGCGTGGCGGACAGGCCGCTGCCCGCCACCACAAAATCCGCAACCTCCTTGTAGAGCGGATCTCTGATGGCATGCAAATCCAGCAAGCGCTGCAAAGGATTGTCCACTTGCAACAAGGGACGCTGAGTATCCCGCTGCAGGCGCTTGGCAATCTCATGCGGTGATGCACTCAGATAGACCACCTGTGCATGCTCGGCCAGCTCCTGCCGGTTTTCAGCCTTCAGCACGGCACCGCCACCTGTGGCAACCACCGTTTTCTCAGGTCGCGCCAGCAGCGCTGCCAGCACCTCCTGCTCTACATCCCTGAATCTGGACTCGCCTTCCTTGGCAAAAAAATCGCGAATCGTGCAGCCGATATGCTCTTCGATGGCCACGTCCACATCCACAAAAGGCATAGACCAACGCTTGGCCAAATAGCGTCCGATGGTGGATTTGCCGGAGCCTGGCAAACCCACAAGGGCAATATGAAATTTCTTTAGAACAGTCATCGCGTTACCGTCATCCGCCAATCTGGCCAGCCCATGATTCTCGCAGCCCGCAGATATTACAAATGAAAAGGCCCGCATCAACTCGTGCGGGCCCTATGTAAAAACTGATAACAGTTATTTGCTGGTGCTGCGCGCCTGGCTCAGCATCTTGGGAGTGATGAAAACCAGCATTTCACGCTTGCTCGAAGCCTTGGTGTTGCTACGGAACAAATGCCCCAACACAGGCAGATCTCCGAACAGCGGTACCTTGTTGAGCTGGTTGGTTTCCTCCAGTTCAAAGATACCGCCAATCACGACCGTGCCGCCATTCTCGACCAACACCTGGGTCTTGACATGCTTGGTATCAATGGCGACGCCCTGAGTCGTGGTCTCACCGCGGCTGTCCTTGTTCACATCCAGATCCAGAATGATGTCGCCTTCAGGGGTAATTTGCGGAGTCACTTCCAGCTTCAGCACGGCCTTCTTGAACGAGATGGTCGTGGCGCCATTCGGCGCAGTCACGGAGTATGGGTATTCCGTGCCTTGCTCGATCAATGCCTTGTTCTGGTCTGCCGTCACCAGACGGGGGTTGGAGATGATCTTGCCATCACCTTCTGCTTCCAAAGCAGACAGCTCCAGGGACAGGAAACGCGTCATCGAGCTATTGAAGACAGAGAATGCGACCTGGCCCACAGTGTTGATTCCCGAAACACTGGCTGGCAAGTTGACGAAATTGCCACTGGGGAACTTGGAGCTTGATCCTGATCCGCTGTCAGGCAGGAACTGAGACGATGTCATGGAGGCATTGCTGCCAACAGCCCCTCCGCCAAACTTCACCCCCAGCGAACGGCCAAAGGTATCGCGTGCCTCCACAATGCGGGCCTCAATCATGACCTGGCGCACCGGCACATCCAGCGTTGCCAGCAAAGCCTTCATTTCTTCCAGCTTGGTCGGCGTATCCGTCACAAACAGCTGATTGGTGCGTGGCTCGGAAATAGCGGAGCCGCGCGATGACAGAAAGCGCGTGCTGGACCCTGTA
This sequence comes from Comamonas sp. F1-6, assembly GCF_039581415.1. Classification (NCBI taxonomy): domain Bacteria; kingdom Pseudomonadati; phylum Pseudomonadota; class Betaproteobacteria; order Burkholderiales; family Comamonadaceae; genus Comamonas; species Comamonas sp. F1-6. The sequence goes on along the minus strand of NZ_JBCPWN010000010.1, from coordinate 82,898 downwards.
CCGCCTGCACCACCGCCGCCTGTCGAAGTCGTGATCTGCTGCAGGATGTCCGCCGCCTTTGCATAGTTGAGCTGGAAGCCTTGCGTGCGCAAAGGCTCCAGCTTCTGGATTTCCATGGCCGCTTCGTAGTCACGCTTGGTACGCGCGTCAATCTCGTCCTTGGGAGCGATCCAGAGCACGGAGCCGGACTTGCGCATGCCCAGCCCCTTGGCATCCATGATGATCTGAAGAGCCTGGTCCCAAGGCACATCCTTCAGACGCAGAGTCAAGGCACCTGTCACCGTATCCGAGGTGACGATATTGAAGTTGGTGAAGTCCGCGATGACCTGCAGCAAAGAGCGCACTTCAATATTCTGGAAATTGAGCGACAGCTTTTCGCCGCTGTAGCCCGGGCCTTGCGTCAACTTGCTGGTGTCGACCTTTTTCTGGCGCACTTCCACCACGAACTGATTGTCGCTCTGGTATGCGCTGTGCTCCCAATCACCCACAGGGTCAATGCGCATCCGAACACGATCGCCTTGCTGAGTGGTCGATATCGTTTGCACAGGCGTACCGAAATCCCCCACATCCAGCTTCTTGCGCAAATTTTCAGGCAGGGCTGTACGCAGGAAGTCCACCGTCAGGCCCTTGCCCTCCTGCCGCAGATCCACCCCCACCTGGCTGCTGCCAAGGCTGACTACAACCCGGCCGGAGCCATCGCTACCACGGCGAAAGTCTATACCGCGAATCGGAGCTGCATCAGAGGCTGCCGTCTTGTTCTCGAACACCGGAGCCATGACAGGAGCCGCAGCTGCAGCGGTTGTCGCGGCACCTGCGGGATCAAGCAAGATCAGCAAAGATTTTCCCTGGCGCTGCAAGCGATAGGTCGTAGCCGTCTTCAGATTCAATACCAGGCGTGAGCGACCCGATGCTTCCACCAGATTTGCCGAACGCAGATTGCCCTGATTGAATTCAAGCAACGACTTGCCCGAGCCATTGCTCACACCCGGAAAATCCAGAGCGATACGCGCCGGAGACTGAACCACGAATCCGGTCGGGTCTGCAGCCAGCGGTTCGGACAGCTCGACACGGACGACCTCGGAGCCAGACTGCAAAGCGCCTGTAACAGCCTCAATGCGGGCTTGCGCCCAAGCTGCCGAAGCAAGCAAAAGGCCGCTCAGGGTCAGACCCCAACGGGCCTTCGCCATAGTGCTGCGATTAATACCCATCATTTGCCGACCTCCTGCAACTCCAAAGTGCTTGTTCTTTCAATCCAGTCACCACCGCCATCCTGGACAATTTCTCTTAGCTGGATGGAGTTTTCCGTAATCTTGGTGATCTTTCCGTAGTTCTGCCCCAGATAGTTGCCGACACGTACCTGATAGAGCAGGCCGCCGACTTTGACCAAGGCCGTGGGCACGTTCTTTTTGTCGAGACTGCCCACCATGGTCATGGTGTCCAGCGGCTCGGCCTCCAGCGGCTCCTTGCGGCGACTCAGCTCTGGCGTGAGCAACGCCGTGCTGATGTTGGATTGCGCAGACTCCTTGCGCAGCACCTGGATCAGCTTGAGCGGATTGAAGGGATCCATGCCATCAGCCCCTGTATAGGCCTGGGGCTTGAAAGGCTTGGGCTCCTCCAGAGGAGTCACGCGAGGCTTGGCATTGGCACGCTCCTGGGCCATCCACTCACGCAGTTGCTCCTCCTCGGAGGAGGTGCAACCCGCCAGCAAAGCACTGCTCATCAGGACCAGCCAGACAGGGCTCAAGAATGCTCTGCTCATTTCTTCCCCTTGGCCGCGTCACGCTGCGCCTTGACTTCGTCCGCATCCAGATATCGGAACGTCCGTGCCGTGGCATCCATGGACAGCACATCCGTGTCCTTGCCGCCCGGGGCGATGGACAGATTGTTCAAGGTCACGATACGGGACAGGAAAGCGATATCCGAGGCAAAAGCACCGATGTCGTGATAGCGCCCCGTCACCTTCAGGGTGATTGGCAGCTCGGCGTAGTACTCCTTGGTCACCATGGCGCCAGGGCGGAATACTTCAAACTGCAGGCTACGTCCCAAGCCGGCCTGGTTGATATCGGAAAGCAGAGCTGCCATCTCCGCCTTGCTGGGCAGTTGCTTTTCCAGCTGCGTCACATACTGCTGCACCTGCTCGCGCTGCTTCTTCAAGCCCTCCAGGCTCACTGCCTTGACCATTTTCCTGGAATAGTCTTCGCGCAGAGTCACCTCGGTCGCACGCTCGGCGTCGAGCTCTGCTTCGTAATCCTTCAGAACGACGAACCACAGCAAGGCTGCGACAGCGACTGCAACGGCAACATACAGCAGTGCCTTGGGCAAGGCTGGCCAGACCGAAGGGTCATTGGGATCCAGATTCCGGAATTGGCGCTGAATTCTCTCTTGCAGCGCAGCGAAATCGATGTCCAGAGATTTCTTCTTTTTTGCCATCACTGCGCCTTCACAGAAGAGCTTGCAGCAAGCAGATTCTTCTCCGCATCGCTGGCCCTGGTCAGATTGAAGCGCAATGTGAATGCAGCTGCACGGCGCTTATCCTTGGCAGTCACATCAACCGTCTTGGCTACAATTTCCATCAGCTCCGGCTTGGAGAACCAGGGCGAGCCATCCGTAAGATTGCGCAGCATCTCGGAAATACGTTCATTCGACTGTGCAGTTCCCTGCATGGTCACCGACAGGCCTTCTTGCTTGATGCTGCTGATGTAGACACCGTCCGGCAGTTGCTTGACCAGCTCATTGAGCATGTACACCGGCAGGTTACGGTCGGACTGCAGATCCTCCACCGCCTTCTGCCGTGCACGCAGAGCGGTGATTTCGGCCTCGAGCCCCTCGATTTCCTTGATCTGTGTTTCCAGGACCTTGATTTCGGAGCGCAGCAGATTGTTCTTGTTCTGCTGGCCCTCGATCATCATCTGGAAGTACCAGTAAATCAGTGCTGCGATCAGCAGTCCACCCAATGCGCCCAGCACCATATTGACCTGAAACGCCTCTTTACGGCGCTTCTTGGCCGCCTCGCGGTGCGGCAAAAGGTTAATCAGTATCACTCTTGAAACCTCCGCATGGCCAAACCGCAAGAGGTCAGATAGGACGGCGCTTCACGCGCCATCTTCTTCAGACGCACGCCGCTGCCAATTTCCATGCCTTCGAAGGGATTGGCAAGACTGCAGGCACATCCAGTCTGCTGGCTGACGGCATCCACCAGCCCCGGCAAGGACGACGATCCACCTGCCAGCAACACATGATCGACGCGGTTGTAGGGAGTACTCGTGAAGAAGAACTGCAACGCTCGCGCCACTTCCTGGGTCAGGCTTTGCACGAAGGGCTTGAGCACACCAGCCGCGTAGTCGTCCGGCAATTCGCCGCTGCGCTTCTTGGCCTCCGCCTCTTCCGGAGAAAAGCCGTACTGGCGTGCAATCAACTGGGTAAGCTGTGCACCGCCAAAGGCCTGATCACGCTCATACAGGACCTCGTCATTGCGAAGCACCTGCATGCTGGTAGTCATCGCTCCCACCTCGAATAGCGCCACGACAGCGTCACGCCCGGCATTGGGCAAACGCGACACCAGACGCGTTGCCGCCATTCGGGCGGCGTAGGGCTCGATATCGATCACCATGGGCTTGAGACCGGCAGCCTCGGCCAGGCCCTGGCGGTCCTGCACTTTTTCCTTGCGCGATGCAGCAATCAGCACATCCACATCGCCAGGCGACACCAGCGACGGGCCTATGACACAGAAATCCAGGCTCACCTCATCGAGCGAGAACGGAATGTATTGATTGGCTTCGGACTCGACCTGAACTTCCATTTCCAGCTCGGTCAAGCCGGCTGGCAAGGTGATCTTCTTGGTAATCACAGCAGCAGCTGGCAACGCCATGGCCACTTGCTTTGTACGCGTTCCGCTTTTCTTGACCAGCCGGCGCACGGCCTCCGCCACCTCATCAAATTTCTCAATATTGCCGTCGGTGATCCAGCCTTTTTCAAGAGGCTCAATCGCACAACGCTCCAGTTGCCACTCGCCGGATTTGCTTTTGGCCAGTTCGACCAGCTTCACGCTGGAGGAGCTGACATCAATGCCAAGCAAAGGTGCAGGCTGACGGCTGAATAAAGAACTCAGAGCAATCAACATGCCCCCCCAAGTTTGTAAGAATGGAAACAAAAGCCAGCAATACCCCGGAATCCTAGCAGCAAGCTATAGCAGCACATGCTTTGCTGCAGCGCTTTTCACCGTATTTCGTGGTCAAAAAAAGACAAACTTGTGTAACGTCAAACCACAAGAACCTCAGCCCTTGCGCATACTGGTGCTTACCCTGTGATTTAGGATTCAATCAAAGCGCGGCCCCACCCCGGCCGCCACGATGCTTTTCCGGGCGGCATTTCTATAATGTCCTACCCCTTGCCAATACTGCGAAATGCCGCCATCAGAACATTCTGCTCACCAGGCACCTGCGCCTGGATCTCAAACTCCCAAAAAACGCATGCACTGGCTGCCGCGCTCCATTTTCTGGCTGATCGGAATTGCCGTCGCCGCTGCCCTGGCCGTTTTGCTGGCCGTGGCCGTGGCGCTGGCCATGGCTTACCCCAATCTTCCAGACGTCTCCGAACTTGCAGACTACCGCCCCAAGCTACCGCTGCGGGTCTACTCCAGCGAAGGCGCTCTGCTGGGAGAGTTTGGGGAGGAACGTCGCACCCTGACGCCCATCAACGAGATCCCCAAGGTCATGACGGATGCCGTGCTGGCCATCGAAGACACCCGCTTCTTCGAGCATGGCGGCGTGGACTACAAGGGCATGCTGCGTGCTGCGCTGGCCAACCTGGGCAAGGTCAAGAGCCAGGGCGCCTCCACAATCACCATGCAGGTTGCACGCAATGTCTACCTCTCTTCCGAGAAGACCTATACCCGCAAGATCTACGAAATCCTGCTGACCTTCAAGCTTGAGCACTTGCTCACCAAGGAGCAGATCCTCGAGATCTACATGAACCAGATTTTCCTTGGCAACCGTGCCTATGGCTTTGCAGCAGCCTGTGAAGCCTATTTCGGCCATCCGCTCAAGGACATCACGGTGGCCGAAGCCGCCATGCTGGCCGGCCTGCCCAAGGCTCCATCGGCCTACAACCCGATCAGCAACCCCAAGCGCGCCCGCATCCGCCAGCTCTACATCATCGAGCGCATGGAGGAAAACGGTTTCATCACCGCAGAGCAGGCCAGGCAGGCCCGCGAAGAGCCGCTCAAGCTGCGTACTGCCGCCAATTCGACCCGTGTACATGCAGAGTACGTGGCTGAAATGGCCCGTCAACTGATCTTTGCCCAATACGGAAGCGACGCCTATACCCGCGGCCTGAACGTCTACACCACTCTCAATGCCGGTGAACAGGAGGCTGCCTACAAGGCTTTGCGCGAAGGCATCATGAACTACGAACGCCGCCAGAAGTACCGCGGCCCCGAGAAGTTCATCACTCTGCCAGTCAACGCTCAGGAGCTGGAAGACGCCATCGACGATGCCCTGGCCAACCATCCCGACAACGGCGATGTGGTTGCAGCCGTGGTGCTGGAAGCCTCGCCGCGCAAAATTGTCGCGGCCCGTGCGGACGGTACCCATTTCGAGATAACGGGCGACAACCTCAAGCCCGCCGAATCTGGTCTCAGCCCCAAGGCACCGCCCAATATCAAGATCCGCCCCGGTGCCGTGATCCGCGCCATCAAGAACGCCAAGGGTGCCTGGGAAATCACCCAGCTGCCCGAAGTCGAAGGCGCTTTTGTGGCCATGTCCACGCAAACCGGCGCCATCCGCGCGCTGATCGGTGGCTTCGACTTCGAAAAGAACAAGTTCAACCACGTGACCCAGGCCTGGCGCCAGCCCGGCTCCAGCTTCAAGCCATTCATCTACTCGGCGGCGCTCGAGCACGGCTTCTCGCCCTCCACCATGATCAATGACGCACCGATCTTCTTCAGTGCGGCAACCACCGGTGGTCAGCCCTGGGAGCCCAAGAACTACGACGGCCGCTACGACGGTCCCATGACCATGCGCACGGGCTTGAACAAGTCCAAGAACATGATCTCCATCCGGTTGCTGCAGGCCATCGGCCCCAAGGCCGGGCAGGAATGGGCGACGCGCTTCGGCTTTGAAGCCGCCAAGCAGCCCGCCTACCTGACCATGGCTTTGGGCGCCGGTTCCGTCACTCCGCTGCAGATGGCGGGAGCCTATTCGGTGTTTGCCAACGGCGGCCATCGCATCAACCCCTGGCTGATTGCCCGAGTGACAGACCACAAGGGTCGCATCCTCTCCGAGTTCACCCCACCAGCGGTGAAGGAGCTGCCCCAGGCCATCCCCGAGCGCAATGCCTTCCTCACCGGCACCCTGCTCAATGATGTGGCACGCGTGGGCACGGCTGCACGTGCCCAGGCCACACTCAAGCGCCCCGACCTGTATGGCAAGACCGGCACCACCAATGACTCGGTGGACGCCTGGTTTGCCGGCTACCAGCCCAGCATTGCCGCTGTCTCCTGGATTGGCTACGACACCCCGCGCAACCTGGGTTCGCGCGAAACAGGTGGCGGCCTGAGCCTGCCCATCTGGATCAATTTCATGCAGCACGCACTCAAGGGAGTGCCGGTGGCCGAAGTGCAAACCCCGCCCGGCGTGGTCAATATGGGCGGCGACTGGTATTACGAAGAAAACGCCCGCAACGGCGGCGTCTCCAGCCTCGGCATGGAAGGCGCCTCCGATCCTGGCAACGCAGGCCCGGGTGCCACCCAACCGCCTGCCGCAGAAGAGCGCAGCCGCATTCTGGACCTGTTCAGAAACTAAGCCCTCCAACAACAAAAAGCCTGCCTCTCATCGAGGCAGGCTTTTTTATTCCAGCACCCTGAATGTTCAGGCCAGGGCCTTGAACTCCAGAGCCATGCCCGACTGCTCGCTTGCATATTGCGTCAGATTGGCAAAGAACTCGCCAGCACCCTTGGTGTCCAGCCAGACTTTCTTGTCTTCGTCAAAGCGATAGTGAAAGCCGCCTGCCTTGGCCGCCAGCCAGATTTCATGCAGGGGTTTTTGCTGGTTGATGACAATCTGGCTGCGATTGGCAAACACCAAAGTCACCATGCCGCCCACACGCTGGGCATCAAGGTCCGCATCGGTTTCGTCATTGATGCGATCACAGCATTGCTCCACAGCCAGCAGAAGTTGGTCGGCGCGATCCAGATATTCGAGGTCAGTCATTACAATTTGCCCATGTTGAAAGCCAACCAAATTTTAGTCAGGAGCATTGCCCTTGCGGCTTGTGCGGCGTCCCTGGCAGCACTTTCCGCCTGCGGGCAAAAAGGCCCGCTCTATCTGCCTACAGATCCTGCGGCGCAGGGTCGCGCCACGCTGCCCGAAACGCTGGGCATTTCCACCAAGCCTTCCAGCGCAGCAACACCTGCAACGAAAGCCACGCCGATAGAGGCCAACGAGATTCCCCAGACCGATGCCAAGCCCTGAGGCTTGATGCACATCAACATGGCGCCCGGACTTACTCTCTAGAGTGATGGCATCTTGTCCTTTGACAAACTGCCATGTCCATTGAGCTCTATCGCGACAAAAACCACGTCTGTCTGATGTTCACCGACCTCATCGAGGAGGACGGTCAGGCGATTCAGGCCAACCAGTTCCTGATCGTGGACAACGGCACGGGCGCCATCATTGATCCCGGTGGCAACCTGGCTTTCAACGAGCTGTTCATGGGCATGTCGCGGCATTTCCCGCCGCAAAAGCTCGCCTATCTGATTGCCTCACATGCCGACCCGGACATCATCGCCTCGCTGGATCGCTGGATGAGCAGCACGCGCGCACAACTGGTCATCTCGCGCATCTGGGAGCGCTTTGCACCGCACTTCACCAAGGTGGGCAAAACGGAAAACCGCGTCATTGGCGTACCTGACTCGGGCGGACGCCTGCCTCTGGGCCACAGCGAGCTGGTGCTGCTGCCCGCGCATTTTCTCCATGCCGAGGGCAACTTCCACTTCTACGACCCCATCAGCAAGATTCTGTTCACGGGCGACCTGGGCGTCTCTCTGACCACCGGCGCAGAAGCGCAGAAGCCCGTCACCGACCTCGCCCCGCATATTGCACGCATGGAAGGCTTTCACCGCCGCTACATGGTCTCCAACAAGATTTTGAGACTATGGGTGCAGATGGCACGGCAGTTGCCCATAGACATGATTGTTCCCCAGCATGGCGCTCCCATCATGGGCAAACAGGCGATTGGCGACCTGTTCAACTGGCTCGAAGGCCTGCAATGCGGAATCGACCTGTTCGACCAGCGCGCTTACCAGCTTCCTTCGGCAGAGATCGACCCGATCTCGCGTCAGGTACGTCCACCGCTGCGCGCCGTGGCAGGTTGATTGCTTCTGAGTGCACGCAGCACTCGCCAGCCGAGCAAGCTACCGAGAATGGCTGCATAGACGGCCACCTCGCCAAAATTGTTCTTGCCGGCGCGCATCCAGAAAAAATGCAGCAAGGCCAGCGGCACCGCCACATAGACTGCTCGGTGCAGCCATTGCCAGCGCTTGCCGCCCAGAGCCCTGAGCATGAACTTTGGCGAGGTGACGGCCAGCACCAGCAGCAGCAGCCAGGTGCTGAAACCCACCAAGATGAACGGGCGCTTGGGAATATCGGCCACGATATCGCCCCAGTCCAGCCCCATGTCGAACCAGGCATAGCAAAGCAGGTGCAGACAGGCGTAGAAGAACACATACAGGCCCAGCATGCGCCGGTAACGCACCAGCAGATTCCAGCCGCTGATCTGGCGCAGCGGCGTCACCGCCAGCACGATGCAGAGAAAACGCAGGGTCCAGTCGCCCGTGCTGCGCAGCAGGGCTTCGGCCGGATTGGCCCCCAGCCCGTCGGTGAACGCCGCATAGAACAGCCATGCACAAGGCAGCAGGCACAGCATGAAGACCAGTGGCTTGGCCCAGGGCTTGAGCAACCAGGCCTGCATCAGTAGAACTTCTTCAGGTCCATGCCCGCATACAGCGACGCCACCTGATCGCCATAGCCGTTGAACAGCAGAGTCTTGCGGCGCTTGGCAAACAGCCCGCCCTCACCGATGCGCCGCTCGGTGGCCTGGCTCCAGCGCGGGTGGTCGACCTCGGGATTCACATTCGAATAAAAGCCGTACTCGTTGCGTGCCGCCTTGTTCCAGGCGGTGCCTGGCTCCTTGTCGGTCAGGCGGATCGCCACCAGCGACTTGGCGCTCTTGAAACCATACTTCCAGGGCACGACCAGGCGCAGCGGCGCACCATTCTGATTGGGCAGTACCTCGCCATACATGCCGAAGGCCAGCAGCGTCAGCGGGTGCATGGCCTCATCCAGCCGCAAGCCTTCGGTATAGGGCCAGTCCAGCACGCCGCTTCTGAGCCCGGGCATCTGGGCCTTGTCGGCCAGGGTGACGAACTCCACATACCTGGCGCCGGAGAGCGGCTGCACTTTCTTGAGCAGTTCGGACAACGAGTAGCCCACCCAGGGGATGACCATGGACCAGCCCTCCACGCAGCGCAGGCGGTAGATGCGCTCTTCCATGGACGCGAGCTTGAGCAGGCTTTCGATGTCCAGGGTCTGTGGCTTCTGCACCAGGCCTTCTATGCGCACCGTCCAGGGCCGGGTCTTGAGCGTGTGTGCATTGCGTGCGGGCTCGTCCTTGTCGAGCCCGAACTCGTAGTAGTTGTTGTAGCTGGTCACGTCCTGGTAGCTGGTGGTCGCCTCCACGGTCATGGCGCCGGCCACCTTGCTGGCCACGCCCTTCAGGGCGGGTAGATGCACGCGATCGGCCGCAGCCAGCGCATCGCGGCCGGCCCAGCCGGCCAAGGTGGCGCCCGCCGCCCCCATGACCAGGGTCTGCAGAAAGTCCCGGCGCTGCAGGTATTGGGTCTGAGGCGTGATCTCGCTGCCCAGTGGATGCTCGAAGCCTTGGTTGCTGTGACGAATCAGCATAGGAATGCTCCCAAACGACAATCAAGAGTAGTGCGATTTGGAAGCCCTCTGCGTCAGCAAAGTTCCCCCGAAGTGCTTAATAAAAAAGGAGCTGCTTGCGCTTGATGATCAAGGGATTCAGAGTATTTTCCATCTGAAATCCTTATTCAATCAGCGCAAGCAGCTCCTGTTTTTTGGAGTGCTTGTTACGCGGCCTACAGCTCGCCGTAGCTGTGCAGGCCCGACAGGAACATGTTCACGCCCAGGAAGGCAAAGGTGGTGACGGCCAGACCCGCCAGCGCCCACCAGGCAGACACCGTGCCGCGAAGACCCTTCATCAGGCGCATATGCAGCCAGGCCGCATAGTTGAGCCAGACGATCAGCGCCCAGGTTTCCTTGGGGTCCCAGCTCCAGTAGCCGCCCCAGGCCTCGGCCGCCCACAGAGCGCCGAGCACGGTGGCGATGGTGAAGAAGGCAAAGCCCACGGCGATGGCCTTGTACATCACGTCGTCCAGAATCTCGAACGAGGGCAGACGGGCCGCAATGCGCTTGCGCGAGAGCAGGATGCCGGCCACGATCAGGGCCGAGATGCCGAAGTACACCATCCAGTAGCTGCCGCCGTTCTCGGTCGCGCCCTTGCGAAAGACGATGGGCTCGAAGCACAGCACCACGCCCAGCAGCCACAGCGGCGCAAGCTTGTACCACTTGGTCTCGGTGGCCTGCTGCTTGATCAGATAGGCAAACGCCACCATGGCAGACAGCGCAAACGTGCCGTAGCCTATGAAGTTGGCGGGCACATGCAGCTTCATCCACCAGCTCTTGAGAGCCGGCACCAGAGGCTGAATCTCATGGGCCTGGCGCACCAGCGTGTACCAGAGCAGAAAGCCCACGGCCGCGCTGACCACCAGCATCACAAAGCCGCCCAGGGCACGCGTGTCGTAATGCTGCTCGTAGTACAGATAGAAGATGGCCGTCATCCAGCAGAACATGACGAACACTTCATAGAGATTGCTGACGGGGATATGGCCGATGTCCGGGCCCAGCAGATAGCTCTCGTACCAGCGCACCATGGTGCCGATCAACGCCATGGCGACAGCCAGCCAGGCCAGGCGCGAGCCCAGCAGCGACATGACCGAGCGCTCGCCCTTGGCAAACACGCCTATCCAGTAGAACGCCGTGCTGATGAAGAACACCATGCTCATCCACAGGATGGCGGACTGGCTGGAGAGGAAGTACTTCAGGCCGAAGACAGTCTCCGACCGTGCCAGTTCGCCGCCATCTCCTCCCTGGTACAGACCGATGGCCATCAGCGAGAAGCCGGCCACGGTCAGCATCAGCACCGCCAGCGGGCGCCAGAACCAGCCCATCCAGATCATGGCCGGGATGGTCGCCAGCAAAATACCCTTCTCATACACATCCATATAGGCGGCGTAGCGCTGCAGCGCATAGCCCAGGCCCACGGCCACCACGACCGCGAACAACCAGTCAAACCAGTTGCGGCGGGCGAAATAGCCTTCGTTCAGAGTCAATGTCGTGGTTGCGGTGTTCATACAGAACCTCCGGGAGTCTTCTTTTGTAAGGGCTTGGCCCCGATCAGCTTGTCGGCCAGCATGACGAACTCGCGGTCGCCATCCATGGTCTTGCGGTTGGTGGACAAGGCCATGTTCGCATGGCTGCCATCATTCGCAGGGGTCAGCCAGATCCAGATGCGGCGGTCACGCACGTACAGCATGGCAAAAACGCCGATGATCAGGAAGAGGCAACCCAGGTAAACAATGTTTTTACCAGGGGCACGCGCCACCTGAAACACGCTTGCCTGGACCTGCTTGAAGTCCTGCAGCATGAAGACAACGGGTGCCGGATAGAACTGCGCGTCGCTGAGCGAGAACACCGATTGCGTCATGAAGGCCTGGGTCTTCTCGTCGTTCTCGAAAGGCTTGAGCCCCGCCTGCTGGCGCACCTGCTGAGCCAGCTCGAACAGCACGCCGTTGAGAATCCGCACCAGCACCTCGCCGGCGCGCTCGCGCTCGGCCTCGGGCACATTGCTGTCCATGAAGTCCGATATCGCCTGCAGGCCACCGAGCTGACGGCCGTCGGGAGCCTTGAGCTTGACGTCCTGACCGGCAAACAGCTCCAGCGCCTTGAGAGCGGACTGCGTCAGCGGCTCGGCCAGCTCGGGTTTGGAGACATCGACCGCCCGCTGCACATAGGCGCGCGCCGCCTTCTCGGCCTGGGCCTTGTTCTGCATGGCCTGGCGCAGCTGCATGAAGGTGTTCATCGTGCCCTCAGGATCGGCAGGCACGCGCAGATAGCGCATCTGGTCGGCCTGATTCTCACGCACGCCAAGCAGGAAGACAGGCTGGCCCTCGCCCGTGTCAACGGGCAGCATATAGTTCTGGAACTCGCGCGCCTGACCCGAGGCATCGCGCAGCTTGTAGCCCACGCTGGGGCCGATATTGCGCAAATCCTTTTTGTCCGTGGTCTTGTGGGCAGCGCCCAGACGCTCGTCGATAGCCTGCTTCAGATCGACCTTGCGCACATCGGTGCCGGCACCGCCCTTGTCCTGGCCGCCGAAGTTCTCCACATTGATGGTGCGCAGCGCCGTGTACTCCAGCGTCACCTTGTCCTGCTGGCCATCGGCCAGCTTGCGCACGAACTCGGTGGAGTTGCCGATCACGCCCTCCACGTCGAAAGGCTGGGAGACGCCGTCCATGGGCACGGCATGCAGCTTGACGCTGGAGCCGCCGTCATCGAAGCTGCTCTGGTAGATCTCTATGCCCTTGTAGCTGGCCGGATGGTTCACTTCCACGCGCTTTTCCAGCTTCTCGCCGGTGGCGCGGTCATGAATCACTATATCGCTGGCAAACAGCTTGGGCATGCCGGTGGAGTAGTACTCCACGATGAATTTCTTGAGTTCCACCGAAAATGGCAGATCTTGCAGCAAGATGCCATCCGATTGATTCAGGATCGCAGTACCGGACTGCGTGCCTTCGGACACCATGAGGTTGCCGCGGAAGGTCGGGTTCTTGATCGACAGACGATGCTCGGGCGCCACGTCCGAGATCATGCCGCCGCCGGTATAAGGCGTTTTGCCGCCCAGTAGCATCTGGGCCCGCACGATGAGATCGCCGTCAAACAGCCCGCCAATGCAGATCAGCACGATCGCGCAATGAGCGGCGATATAGCCCAGCTTGTTGGCCGCACCGGCCTTGGCTGCCAGCATCCAGCCGGTACCGGGCCCGGCCGCCGTATCGCGCTGCTGCATCTTGACCTTCCAGCCGCCAGACACCAGTTGCTGGCCGATGCGCTTGGCCGCCTCTTCGGTGCTGCCAGCCACATCCGCCTCGGCGCGATGGTGGAAGGCCTTGAGGCTTTGCTCGCGGAGGTTCTCCTTGTAGTTGCGGATGTCGGCCAGATATTTGGGAGCATGGCGGCTCACGCACAACGAGGTGCTGATGACCAGGAAGGCCAGAATCAGCAGAAACCACCAGGCGCTGTAGACCGCATTGAGCTTCAGCGCCAGAAACAGCTGCGCCCAGAAGGGACCGAACTGGTTGACATAGTTGACCAGCGGTTCATGTTGCTTGAGCACCGTGCCGATGACCGATGCGATGCAGATCACTGTGAGCAGTGAAATCGCAAAGCGCATGGAGGCCAGCAACTCCAGAGTCGCGCGCACTGCCTGTGAGCGAGAGGAGTCACGATCGCGAAGTGGAAGGTCTGACATGAGGATGAGATAGAGCCGAACGCAAAAAGGCGGGCCATCTGCTGAACTAGCCGATGGGCCCGCCTGACTTGGGGGGTGCCAGATGCCTGAAAGTTCCCGGAGTCACCCGCGCATCTGATGAAAAGGATTTTTAACGCAAGCCAGCTATATAGTCTGCCACGGCCTTGATTTCGCGATCATTAAGCTTGGCAGCAACCTGGGCCATGGGAATGCTATTGCTGCGCTTGCCGTCGCGGAAGTCCGTCAACGACTTCACGGTGTATTCCGCATGCTGACCCGACAGACGCGGGTACTGGGCCGGAATGCCGGAGCCGTTGGGACTGTGGCAGCTCGCGCAGGCGGCAATCTGGCGCTCCTGAATGCCACCGCGGTAAATGCGTTCACCCAGGGCGATGGAGTCCTTGTCCTTGGAGAAGCCGTTCTTGGGTGCCTGGGTATGCAGCCAGGCCGCAATGTTCTGCATATCGCCATCGCTGAGCGTGGCAGCGAAGCCCTTCATCACCGGGTCGTTGCGCTTGCCATCCTTGAACTCGCGCAGCTGCTTGACCAGATACTCGGGGTGCTGGCCTGCCAGCTTGGGCTGCAGGGGAATGGTGGAATTGCCGTCTGCGGCGTGACAGGCGGCGCAAACCGCCCCATAACTGGCTTGCCCTTTGGCAGCATCCGCCTTCACAGGTGTTTCTCCCGCCGAAAATGCGGGGAAGGCAGGTGCTGCGAAAATGGCAGCAGTCAGCAAAGAGGCAAGCAACTTCATATCAAGGGGCTGGGTCTATTGTTGAGAGCGCGAATCCGTCAAATTCTACAATGGGCCTCCCTGAAATAGTTACCGTCATGACCCATGCTTCCCCGGATACCACTGCCGGAAAAACACTTTCTTTGATCGACAGCAAGCTTGCGATGGGCTGGATGCACACCGCGCGCTTTTTCACGACCGCGGCCCAGCTCAACCAGCTGCCCAAGGTCGACGTTCCCGAGATTGCCTTCGTTGGCCGCTCCAACGCCGGCAAGTCCACCGCCATCAATACGCTGACCCAGCAAAAGCAGCTGGCTTTCGCTTCCAAGAAGCCCGGCCGTACCCAGCACATCAACCTGTTTGCGCTGGGCAAGCAGGGCGTGACCGACGCCGTGCTGGCCGACCTGCCCGGCTATGGCTACGCTGCCGTCTCCCGCACCGACAAGGAGCGCTGGCAGCGCGTCATGCTCAACTATCTGATGAGCCGCGAAAGCCTCTCCGCCGTGGTGCTGCTGTGCGACCCGCGCCTGGGCCTGACCGAACTCGACGAAGCCCTGCTGGATGCCATCCGCCCACGCGTGGAGCAAGGCCTGAAGTTCCTCATCGTGCTGACCAAGGCCGACAAGCTGACCCGCGCCGAGCAGGCCAAGATCCTGTCCATCACCAAGCTCAATGCGGGCGGTGGCGAGGTGCGTCTGTTCTCTGCCCTCAAAAAGCAGGGCGTGGACGATGTGGCCCAGTTGCTGTGGCACTGGTGCCACCCCGAGGGGTTGTCCCAGGCAGGTTTGCCCCAGGCGGGAATGCCCCAGGCGGCTCCCGTCACCCAAGCGACGCCCGCAGACGAGACACCTGCGCAAAATCAGCCATAGGCGCTTATCTTGTAAGCGCCAGGAGCTACAAAAAGGAGAGCTTCATGGTCATGACTTGCATGCATACCCTGTCCACAGGGATTGAACTGGAATGCCGCACCAGCGGCGAGCCGGGTCAGCCCCTGTTGCTGTTTCTGCACGGCTTTCCCGAAGGAGCCTTCATCTGGGATGGGCTGCTTGAGCAATTCGGCAACCGCTACCGCTGCGTGGCGCCCAATCTGCGCGGCTATGGCCGCTCCAGCCAGCCCACGGCCATCAGTGACTACCGTGCCAAATATCTGGTGGAGGATCTTGCCGCCCTGATTGCGCTGGAGAGTCGTGACAAGCGCGCTGCCTGCGTGATTGCCCATGATTGGGGCGGTGCCGTGGCCTGGGGTCTGGCCAACCGCTACCCCCAGCAGCTTGAGCGGCTGCTCATACTCAACTCCCCGCATCCCGGCAGCTTCTTGCGCGAACTTCAGTCCAACCCTGTGCAGCAGTCCGCCAGCCAGTACATGCATTTTCTGCGCCGGCCCGACGCCCCCGAGCTGCTGGCCGAAAACGGCTGGCAGCGCATGCTGGGATTCTTTCAGAACCCCGACGGCAGCATGCCCGCATGGTTGACGCCCGAGCGTCAGCAGCAATACCGCGAGCATTGGGATCTGGGCGTGCACGGCGCCTGCATGTTCTACGCTGCCAGCCCGCTGGTGCCCCCCCGACCCGGCGGCAGCGCCGATGAGCTGCAGGACATTCGCGAGCTCAGCCTGCCCGATGAAATGCTGCACATCCCTGTGCCGGTGCGCATTCTCTGGGGCGATAGTGACCTGGCACTGCAGCCCGCCCTGCTGCATGGGCTGGAGCAATGGGTGCCGCAGCTGGAGCTAGAGCATCTCCGGGGCTGCAGCCACTGGGTGGTCCACGAGAGGCCGGAGGCCGTGCAGCGCGCTCTGGCGGAGTTTCTTTCAGCGCCAGCTCGCTCCTGAAAAGGAAGCCTCTGGCGCCCATGCCATCAGGCATGGAAACGATTTAACGTCTATTTCCCGGAGTACAGCGATGGCTCGCCATCGGGGCGCGTCTTGAAGCGTTTGTGCACCCAGTAATACTGCGGCACCATGGTCATGATGGCGGCCTGCAGCTCGCGGTTCATGCGGGCGGTGTCGGCCACATGGTCGTCAGTCGGGAAGTTCTCCCAGGCCGGCGTCAGCTCGGCCACATAGCCTTCAGGCGTCATGCGGTTGTAGAGCGCCACCACCTTGGCCTTGCCCAGACGCGCAAAGCGCGAAAGCGAGGGAATCGTGGCCGTGTTTTCCACCGCAAAAAAGGGCACGAACACCGAATCGTTCTTGCCATAGTCCATATCGGGCAGCAGATACAGCAGCCCGCCCTTGCGCAGGCACTGGATGATGGGCTTGACGCCATCGGCACGATTGAGCATCTTCACATTGCCGAAGCGCTGACGGCCATTCATGAACCAGGCATCCAGGTCCGGATCGGGATTGGTGGCAAAGATGGAGGTGAACTCGCGCTCGGTATTGAGCGGCAGGGCCAGGCCACCGGCATCCATGCTGTAGAAATGCGGTGCGAAGACGATGGTGGGCGTATCGCCCTCCAGTTCATGCGTGGCCCCGACCAGCTTGACACGGCTGCGCACCAGCTCCTCGGAGCCGAACCACAACCAGCTTCTGTCGAGAAAAGTCTGGCAAAAGACTTCAAAAGACTCTTTCGCCCAGGCTTTGCGCTGCGCCTCAGGCACATCGGGAAAGCACAGCTCGAAATTGCGCAGCGCGATGCGCCGGCGCTGGCCCGCCACCACAAACAGCACACGCCCCACAAACTTGCCCAGGCCACGTAGCAGGGGTAGGGGCAGCTTGGCCAGCACATGCATGAAGCCGATGGCGATCTTGCTGGCGCTCATGCCTTCTCCCCCGAGAGTTGCTTGTCTTCACGCGGCTGCTTGTAGCGGCCATAGCCCCACAGGTATTGCTGCGGAGACTGGCGAATGGTGGTTTCCATGGCGTGATTGATCAGCGCCACGGTGGCTTCCAGCGATTGAGATTCGGGCACAGGCAATTCCTCTAGATACAGCGTGTAGCCCCGCCCCCAGGACTTGCGCTCGCACCGCGCCACGATGACCGTGGCCCCGGTTTGCAGCACCAGACGTGCCGCCAATGTCATCGTATACGCATCACGGCCGAAAAAAGGCGACCAGATGCCCAGACCGTTGGGCGGCACCTGATCGGGCAGCAGCCCCACAGCCGCCCCCTGGCGCAGCGCCTTGATCATCTGACGCACACCCGCGAGGGTGGTGGGAACGGCCTGAACGCCAGGACGATTGCGCGCGGTTTCCAGAATTTCGGCCAGCCAGCCCTGGCGTGCGGGGCGGTAAAGCACGGTGATTGCGCCATGCCGATCCGACCAGCGCCGCGCCGCAGCCTGCACGGACATCTCGAAGCAACCCAGATGTGGCGTGAGAAACACAATGCCCTTGCCACGCGCATAGGCCTTCTCGGCCACGGCTCCATTGACGATATCGCAATCCGGCAACTGGCCCAGCCAGATGCGCGGCATCTCGAACACCATGCGACCCGCATGTCCCACTGCAGCCCTGACCTGGGCAAATGCATAGCCAGCCTGGGCGGCGTTGGCCGCAAATCGGCGCCGATAGGTGGGAGATAGCGCCCAGGTCACCCACCCCATGGCAGCGCCAAGGCCATGCAATAGCCATAAAGGCAGTGCAGCAAACAGTCGAAACAGGGAAGGCATTAGAATAGCGGGGTCGCTGAGTTAAAGAGCAACTTGCAGGGCGACGTAAAAACAAAACTGCTAAAGCGTTCGCCAGACTTCGAAGCTCGGGCAACGCAATTGCCCAAGCTACAAGGAGTTATATCAATGGCGAACAGCGATTTTCTGTTTACCTCGGAATCGGTTTCTGAAGGCCACCCCGACAAGGTTGCCGACCAGATCTCTGACGCGATTCTGGACGCTATTTTCACCCAAGACCCGCACAGCCGCGTGGCTGCCGAGACACTGACCAACACCGGTCTGGTGGTATTGGCCGGTGAAATCACCACCGGTGCGAATGTGGACTACATCCAGGTCGCACGCGACACCATCAAGCGCATCGGCTACGACAACACCGAATACGGCATCGACTACAAGGGTTGCTCTGTACTCGTCGCCTACGACAAGCAAAGCCAGGACATTGCCCAGGGCGTGGACAAGGCCAGCGATGACGAGCTGAATACCGGCGCTGGCGACCAGGGCCTGATGTTCGGCTACGCCTGTGACGAAACACCCGAGCTGATGCCAGCGCCCATCTATTACGCGCACCGCCTGATGGAACGCCAGGCCCAGCTGCGCAAGGATGGCCGTCTGCCTTTCCTGCGCCCCGACGCCAAGAGCCAGGTGACCCTGCGCTATGTGGATGGCAAGCCCCACAGCATCGACACCGTGGTGCTGTCCACCCAGCACAGCCCCGATCAGTCGGAAACGGCAACCAAGATGAAGGCATCTTTCACCGAAGCCATCATTGAGGAAATCATCAAGCCCGTGCTGCCTTCGGCCTGGCTGCAAGAGACCAAGTACCTGATCAACCCCACGGGCCGCTTCGTCGTGGGCGGCCCTCAGGGTGACTGCGGCCTGACCGGCCGCAAGATCATTGTGGACACCTACGGCGGTGCCTGCCCCCATGGCGGCGGCGCCTTCTCCGGCAAGGACCCAACCAAGGTGGACCGCTCGGCCGCCTACGCCGCCCGCTATGTGGCCAAGAACGTGGTGGCCGCCGGTCTGGCGCGCCAGTGCCAGGTGCAGGTCGCTTACGCCATCGGCGTGGCCCGCCCCATGAACATCACCGTGTACACCGAAGGCACGGGCGTGATTCCCGATGCGGAAATCGCCAAGCTGGTGGCTGCGCATTTCGACCTGCGCCCCAAGGGCATCATCCAGATGCTGGATCTGCTGCGCCCCATCTACAGCAAGACTGCAGCTTACGGTCACTTCGGCCGCGAAGAGCCCGAGTTCACCTGGGAACGCACCGACAAGGCAGCCCTGCTGCGCGCCGCCGCAGGTCTGAAGTGATTCGGACACCCACTGGGCCTGAGAATCCAAGGGCTTGAGCCTTCAAGCCTCATCAAGAAGCCATCGCGAACCATTGCGGTGGCTTTTTTGTTGTCGGATCAAACCGACAAGGATTTCCCCCGAATGAGCACCGCAAGCCTGCGCCCGGCGGCTTAGGCTTGAAACATCGCTTCAGACAAAGGAGTTCCGATGCTCAAGTGGGCCATTATTTTTGCCATCATCTCCCTGGTGGCCGGTGTTTTCGGCTTTACCGGCGTAGCCGCGGGCGCAGCCGGCATAGCCAAGATCCTGTTCTTTATTTTCATTGCCGTTGCCGTGATCTTCGTGGTTCTGGCCCTACTGGGCATTGGCGCAGTCAGCTAACCGCCCTCCGCTGCACACCCGCCCAAATGCCTGCCTTGTGCAGGCATTTTTCATGCAGACCGACCTCAAAGCCCTCGGGCAGTCAGCGCCAGCGTCTGGCTGAAGCCGGGCTTGGCCCGGTAAAGCTGGGCAGGCCGGTGCGCCCCACCACCCAGCATGGCCCCAGGCACAGCTTCCAGCCAGTCCATCTCGTCCATCTTGCGCCTGAAGCTGACCTTGTTCAGCGGCTCGCCCAGAATGTTTTCATAGACCTGCTGCAGCTGCGGCAGCGTGAAGGTTTCGCCGCACAGATGCACGGGCAAGGAGGAATACAGGCTTTTGCTGCGCACTCGCTCCAGGGCTGCATCCAGAATGGCCCTGTGATCGAACGGCAGCTGCGGCAGGGCCGAGAGCGGCACCACGCTGATGTCGGCACGATCGGGCGGCAGGTTCTGCACGGGCAGCAGAGCGCAATAGGCGATTGCCACCGACCAGCCGCGCGGATCACGCGCCGGACCGCTGAAAGTGGCCAACTGCTCCAGATACGCACCTTCTATGCCCACCTTGGTTCTGAGCACGCGCGCCGCACTGGCCTTGGCGTCCGCATCCTCATCGGTATGAATAAAGCCGCCGGGCAAGGCCCACACCCCGGCAAAAGGCGCAGCCTGACGACGCAGCAGCACGGCATGCAGCTGCTGCTCCACCAGGGTCAGCAGCACCACATCCACACTCACCTGCACCGCTTCCCTGCGCTCATCGCTTTGATTCATTTTTTTACCAACTTCATTTTTCTTGTCTGATTATTTCATATCAATCCAAAAATACTTAGTTGCAAAAATATTTTAAGTGTTTTAGACTGCAGACATTGCATCTCGCATGAAAGCTGAACACCATGAGTCATCCACAAACCCAGCTGCTCATCATTGACCCGCAAAACGACTTCTGCGATCTGCCTGCAGACTGGTGCCCCCACTCACCAGACACTCATCAGCTGATAGCACCCAGCCTTCCGGTGACGGGCGCTCATGCCGATATGCAACGCCTGAGCAGCTGGATGGCAGCCCAGGGAGACAAACTGGGCCAGATCACCATCACTCTGGACTCGCATCAGGCTTATGACATTGCCCACCCCGCCTTCTGGCAGCAGCGCGATGGCCATGCCGTCCTGCCATTCACCTCGATCACGGCAGCGCAGGTCCGTGCCGGCGACTATGCACCGTGCAACGCTGCCGAACGCGAACGCACTCTGCAATACCTGGATCAGTTGGAGACCCAAGGCAGCTACACCCTGATGGTCTGGCCGCTGCACTGCGAGATCGGGAGCTGGGGCCATGGCATGCATGCCAGCGTGCTCGCGGCCTGCCGCCAGTGGCAGCAGTTGCAGCACCGAGCCACCCGCCATGTCTTCAAGGGCATGAACCCCTGGACCGAGCATTACAGCGCCATTCGCGCCGAGGTGCCCGATCCGCAGGATGGCGAAACCGGACTCAACACTGCCCTGCTGGCCCAGTTGCGCCAGAGCAGCACCCTGGTGATCGCGGGCGAAGCCAGCAGCCACTGCGTAGGCGCCACCACCGAGCACATCGTGGAGCACTGGGAAAGCAGCGACTACTCGCGCATCGTGCTGCTGACGGACTGCATGAGCCCGGTCGCCGGATTCGAGGGCGCGCACCTCGACTTCCTGCAACGCATGCGTGCAACCGGTGTACGCTGCGAAACCAGCGCCAGCTTTGGCTTATGAGACAAATCAGCCTCTAGCGCCTATGGATAAAGCGCTAGCAGCTCATATTTTTGAAAAGAAGAACGGCATGAAGCCCATCATCACCAGCCTGCTGGACACCGACCTCTACAAATTCACGATGTGGCAAGCCATGCTGCACCGCCACCCCCAGACCGAGGCCGAGTACGAATTTGTCTGCCGCACGCCCACGGCCTTCCCGCTGGCCGAGCTGTTGCCCGAGGTGGAGCGCGAGCTGGACGCCCTGTGCAGCCTGCGTTTCGACAAGGGCGAGCTGGACTATCTGGCCGGCCTGCGCTTCATGAAGAGCGACTTCATCGACTTTCTGCGCATCTTCCAGTTCCAGCGTGCCTTCATCCGCGCTTGGGCCGAAGGCGACCGGCTCCATATCGTTGCCAAGGGCCCGCAAGTCCATGTGATGGGCTTCGAGATCTATGTGCTGGCCATCGTCAACGAGCTGTACTTCCGCCGCTTCGATGCCGATGCCGCCCTTGTCGAAGGCCGCAAGCGCCTGCAGGTCAAGCTGGCCCAGCTCAAGCATCTGGCTGTCGAGGCCAGGCTGCACAACCCCTTCGAGCTGTTCGACTTCGGCGTGCGCCGCCGCTTCTCGGGAGCCTGGCAACGCGAGGTGGTACAGGCTTTTGCCCAGGAGACCGCGCAGTGGTTCAAGGGCACGTCCAACGTGCTGCTGGCTCGCGACCTGAACCTGGTGCCCATTGGCACCATGGCCCATGAGTATCTGCAGACCTATCAGGCCCTGGGCGTGCGCCTGCGCGACTTCCAGGTGGCCGCCCTCGAGGACTGGGTGCAGGAATACCGCGGCGACCTGGGTATCGCCCTGACCGATACCGTGGGCATGGACGCCTTTCTGGCCGACTTCGACATGTACTTTGCCAAGCTCTTCGACGGCCTGCGCCATGACTCCGGCGATCCCTTCGAGTGGGGCGAGAAGGCCATTGCCCACTATGAAAAGCTGCGCATTGCGCCGCAGAGCAAGCGCCTGGTGTTCTCGGACGGACTGGACCTGGACACGGCCCTGGCGCTCTACCACCGCTTTGCAGATCGCATCCAGTGCGGCTTCGGCATAGGCACGCGATTGACCAATGACATGGGACTGACCACGATCAATATCGTGATGAAGCTGACCCATGCCAACGGCCAGCCCGTAGCCAAGATTTCGGACTCGCCCGGCAAGACGCTGTGCAACGACGAGACCTATCTGGCCTATCTGCGCCAGGTCTTCAACATCCCTGAGCCTGCTGCCAAGGCCGCCTGATTCCCTGGAGAAAACCATGCTGAAAGTCACTCTCGCCCAGCTCAACTACATGGTGGGCGACATCAGCGGCAATATCCGCCGCATGAGAGAGGCCGCAACCAGGGCCGCGGCCGAACAGGCCGACCTGGTGGTGTTTTCCGAGCTGTCGCTGTGCGGCTACTACCCCGGCGACCTGCTGGACGAGCCCAGCTTTCTGCAAAGACTGGATGCAGGTCTGCAGGAGTTGCTGCAGGCCACGTGCCAGTTTCCCGATCTGCACTGGGTCGTGGGCGCACCCACGCGCCACGATGGCCCCGGCAAACCGCTGCACAACAGCCTGCTGGTGCTCAAGAACGGACAGATCCGCCTGCAGTACGACAAGCAACTGCTGCCCACCTACAACATCTTTGACGAGCGCCGCCACTTCGAGCCCGGGGCCGACACGGCCAAGGTGCTGCGCGTGGGCAACTGCCAGGTGGGCTTTCTGGTCTGCGAGGACGGCTGGAACGACCAGGGCGCCGACTACGCCACCAACCCGTTCGTGCGCATGGGCGATGCGGCCCCCGACCTGGTCATCAGCATCAACGCCAGCCCCAGCCACCTGGGCAAGCGCGAGCAGCGTCACGAGATCTTCACCCAGGCGGCGGCACGCCACAAGCTGGCCATCCTCTACATCAACCAGATCGGCGGCCAGGACCAGATCGTGTTCGACGGCGCATCGTTTGCCGTCGAGCCCGAGGCAGGACTGGTTTTTGAAGCCAGGCGCTTCGAAGAAGATGTCTGCACGCTGGAGCTGAATGCGCAGGGCCGGTTTCAGGCCTGCGACGGCACTGCCTTGCCTGCCGTGCCGACGCAAGGCCTGGCCACCATGGAGTTCTACCGTCAGCAGATCGTGCTGGGCCTGCGCGACTATGCGCGCCGCTGCGGCTTCAAGCAGGTGGTGGTGGGCAGCTCGGGCGGCATCGATTCGGCCTTGACGCTGGCCCTGGCCGTCGATGCCCTGGGAGCGGACAACGTGGTCGGAATCACCATGCCGTCGAGCTACTCCTCGGCGGGCTCGGTCGACGACTCCGTGCTGCTGTGCCGCAATCTGGGCATCAAGCTGTACGAGCATCCGATCAAGGAGCTGGTCACCACCTATGCACGCCAGTTCGAGGCCAGCTTTGGCGAGCCGCTCAAGGGCCTGGCACTGGAGAATCTGCAGGCCCGCGCACGCGGCACCACGCTGATGGAGTTTTCCAATGCCTTCGGCCATCTGCTGCTGACCACGGGCAACAAGTCCGAAGTCTCGGTGGGCTACTGCACTCTGTATGGCGACACCAACGGCGGTCTGGGCCTGCTTGGCGATCTGTACAAGACCGAGGTCTTCGAGCTGTCGCGCCATATCAACCGCCATGCGGGCCGCGAGCTGATCCCGCAGACCATCATCGACAAGCCGCCCTCGGCCGAGCTGGCTCCCGGCCAGAAGGACGAGGACAGCCTGCCGCCCTATGCCGTGCTCGACGAGATTCTCAAATGGCATATCGAGGGCCAGCATCTGTCCAGCAAGGAATATGCGCAGGCCGCGGCCTTTGTGGACAGGCTGCGCACAGAAGCCGGCGGCCCCGAGACCATTGCCCGCGTGCAGAAGCTGGTGTTCCGCAGCGAATACAAGCGCCGCCAGGCTCCGCCCATGCTCAGAGTACGCCCACGGGCCTTTGGCACGGGCCGGCAGATGCCGATTGCGGCACACTACGAGTAGCAATGCCCGGCACCTGCTTGAGACTAGCTGGCAAAGCCTTGCTGCACCTCGGGTGCGGCCGAGCGCCTGGCAGCCTGTCTCGAATGCCGACTTTGGCCGTACCGGGCCTGGTTAAACATTTAAAAATGTGAGCTACTCTCGCTTACCCAGTAAGCATTTAGCGCGTTTTTACCAATATTTGCCCTTGCGGGCGCTGATTTCTGTACGGGTTTCGCTCTCATGCCTCAAGCCAGTCCCAACACCTCCAGCAAGCGTGTCATCGCCGCCGCACCCGAGACCCTGCCCACCTCCGTGCCCCTGCATACCGCCGTGCTGATCGGCCGCTTTCAGCCACTGCACAACGGCCATATGGCCTTGCTGCATGCCGCACTGGAGCGGGCTCGCCAGGTCGTGGTGGTACTGGGCAGCGCCTGGCAGGCCCCCAATCCCAAAAACCCGTTCAGCTGGCAGGAGCGCGCGCAGATGTTGCGCAATGCGTTATCGAAAGAGGATGCCGAGCGCGTGCGCTGCGTGCCCGTGCGCGACTATTACAACGAGCCGCTGTGGGTGCATGCCGTACGCGAAGCCGTGCAGGCCCATGTACCCGAGGGCGCGAGCGTGGCCCTGGTCGGGCATTTCAAGGACTCCAGCAGCAGCTATCTGGCCCGCTTTCCGGGCTGGGAGCTGATCAGCCTGCCGCGCCTGGGCCAGTTCGACGCCACGCCGCTGCGCGAAATCTTCTTCGGTGAAGGCGGCGCCTCGCCCGAAACCATGGATGCCGCCCTGGCCAGGCTTTCCTCCCAGATGCCCGAGAGCACGCTGGACTTTCTGCGCCGCTGGGCCCAGACACCGCTGTATCTGCGCCTGCAAAAGGAATGGCATATGCTGCAGGACTACAAGCGGGCCTGGGCCAAGGCGCCTTATGCACCGGTGTTCGTCACCGTGGATGCGCTGCTGCGCTGCCGTGCCAAGGGCCAGGACCAGGTGCTGCTGATCCAGCGCGGCCATGCGCCGGGCCAGGGCCTCTGGGCGCTGCCCGGCGGCTTTCTCGAGCAGCGCGACAGCCTCTGGCAATCCTGCATGCGCGAGCTGCGTGAAGAAACCTGCTCCTCCATCAGCGAAGCGGATCTGCTGGCAGCCCTGCAGGCCGTGCAGGTCTTCGATCACCCGGACCGCAGCCTGCGCGGGCGTACCATTACCCATGTGCACTATCTGGATCTGGGCGTGCAGCCCAGCCTGCCTCCGGTACAGGGTGCGGACGACGCCGCCCTGGCCCGCTGGGTGCCGATTGCCGATCTGCCCCGCATGGAGGCCGAGTTCTTCGAGGACCATTTCCAGATCCTGTGCCAGTTCCTGCCCGTGACTCTGGCTCAGAGCGAGCCCGAGCGCCAGGTCGCCTGATACAACAAAACCATAGCTGCGAGCGCTTTACCATCAAGCGCTTGAGCCACTTTTTCCTAATATTTAATGAGCCAGCTCCATATCCGCCCCGCCACCGAGCAAGACATCGACCTGATCCTGCACTTCGTACGCGAACTCGCCATCTATGAAAAGGCCGAGCACGAAGTCAAGGCCACGCCCGACCATGTGCGTCGCACGCTGTTCTGCGCCAACCCGGCTGTCTTCGGCCTGATCTGCGAGATTGACGGCCAGGCCGTGGGCTTTGCCGTGTATTTCTTCAACTATTCCACCTGGCAGGGCCAGCATGGCCTGTATCTGGAAGATCTGTACATCACGCCTGACGCCCGCGGCCACGGCGCCGGCAAGGCCCTGCTCCAGCATCTGGCCCGGATCGCCATGGAAAAGGACTGCGGCCGCTTTGAATGGAGTTGCCTGGACTGGAATACGCCCTCCATCAAGTTCTATGACAGCCTGGGCGCCCTGCCACAGACCGAGTGGATCCGCTATCGCATGACGGGCTCGGCCCTGCAGGCCATGGCCACGGGTGACAAACAGGCTTGAGCCCCAGGCCAGATCATCCAGAGTGATGTGTGCAGCCCTTCGAAGTGATGCGCGCCCCTTTGCAGATTGAGTGTACGCAACATCAACAATGCGGCGCGTTCGCGCTTGCGCCAAAATGAATGGTTTTGCAAAACAATAACAAAGGCGGCAATCAGTGCTGACCTTTCACACTATCTCTGGAATCCAGAATGCCAAGCTATCAAGAACTCATCGCTCAGAAAAATGCGCTGGACAAGCGCATCGAAGAAGCGCGCAGCACCGAAGCCAAGGAAGCCCTGGCCACCGTCAAGCAACTGATCGCCACCTTCGGCTTTACCTCTCAGCAGGTTTTCCCCTGGAAGCCTGAAGAAAAGAAAAAGGTCGAGGCCAGGTACTACGACCCCGAAAGTGGTGCGACCTGGACCGGCCGCGGCAAGCCCCCAAAGTGGATCGAAGGCAAGGATCGCGGCCAGTACGAGATCAAGACCACGCCCAACGTGGACTTCAGCGCGCCGCGCGACGAAAAAAACCCGTTCCCGGTTCAATAAGCAGCCCGGCCGTTCAGCCGCCAGCAGCCTGCTCCGCCGGCTGCGGTGCCTTGAGCATGCGCACCAGGGCCGCCACGTTCAGGCACTGGATGAGCAAATCGCCGTCATTGGCCCGGATCAAGCGGTCAACCAGCTGATCCGCCGCACCCGCCATTGCAGGGGCCAGTCGCAGCTGCCCGCTCTCGAATCGCGCCACCCCTTCGAGATCGCTGACCAGCACACCCAGCTTGAGCCCCCTGTGCTCCAGCACGATCACCTGGCTTTGCGCCGTCCTGGTCACGGGCTTGCCAAAAAGCAGCTCCCCCAGATCGAATACCCAGACATAGCCAGCCACAACCCCTTGGCTGCGCCGCGCCAGCGTGCCCACGCAATGCGGCAAGCGACCGGCTGAAACGGGGGCGATGGCCGAGGCACTCTGAGCCTCGAGCACGCAGGCAGCATCCACGGCGAGCACGCTGCACCCCACAAAAAAGGTCGCCATCTCCATGCCCACGGCACTGCCCTGGCTGGCCGCCGCCAAGCTTTGCACCCTGGTGTTGCGGCGAGAGACGGCCGCCAGCGCATCGTCCTGCACGGCACCAAACGCCTGCACGGACAAGGCCAGCACCTCTTCGCTATAGCCGTCGCTGCGCTTGAACTCCCGGTAACCGCTGCCCGCCGTGATAGCCACCACGCAATACTGGCCCTGATACACCATGGCGCGGGCCATGCTCTGTCCAGATGCCAGGGCCAGCATCTGCGGCGGCAGATCCAGCTGCATGCCCGGCTGCAGCTGCACATCCGAGGAAGACATGACCAGGCCCGAGCGGTTCAGATAGACCACCCGCCTGCCGCCTGCCGCCTGAACACCGGTCACGCCCTCAAGCATGGCCTTGAATTCACGCTGTGCATGGAACACCAGGCCGATTCCGCCCAGCACCACGCCATCGGCATTGCGTATGGCCGCGTGATAGACATAGGTCGGGCCGTCCTCCTCGTGCTGAACACAAGGGCGCCATGGCGAGACGTGATAGGCCTGGGTCCCGCCCAGCGCCAGAACCTGGTGCAGGCTGTCCGTCTCTATATAGGTGCCCAGCAGCCCACGGATCTCGGCATCGGGGCGGCCTCGCTGACTGACGGCCACGACCCTGCCGCGAACGTCATAGACCATGATTTGCTGGTAGACCGTATACAGGTCGTGAATGGCGGTGAGCAGCGCACAGGCCTCGCTCACCTGATCCGGGGCCGTCTCGCCCAAGGCCAGGTCCTCGAGCAATTCGGACAGCTGCGGCGTCAAGGCCCACCAGCGGCAGTCGTTGGCACGCTCATAGAGATTGCGATCGAGCAGATCCACCAGCAGACTGGTCAACAGGCTGTTGTCTCTCAGTGCGGTGTTGAGCACCGTGCCGTAGAGCGCATCGATGGACTGGGAGAAGACCTCGTTGGTCCGCGCCCCCGTCTCGCCAATCTGCTCCAGCACGGCCTGCAGCCGCGTGTTGTCCATCTGCTTGCCTGCTGTCATGACGCGGCCGTTCCAGACCACACGACGTATGGTGTCCGCTGCGCTGCGTATGGCATGCAGGGGGGGGCAGAAGCGATGTGCATGTGCCAGCAGGCCCTGGGCCACCGCGGCATCCAGCCCATCCAGACCTGCTTGCGATTGAAGACCGAAGGCCAGCTCCAGCGGCGTCATGATCTGCGCCCGCCAGCCCTGGGGGCCCATATAGCCTTGATAGCCTGCCGAGGCCGCCGATTGCACCAGATAGGTGCGTCCTCCATGTACATACAGCGAATCCGCACCATCACGGTGAGGCCGCACGTTCGCACCCACACCAATCCAGTGCGGATCGCTGCTGGCCAGCACCAGTCCCCGATCATCGAGCAACAGGGCGATGCTGGTCTGAGCTTCGGGCGCGCCGCTACCGTCTGTCCGGTCTCGGCCGCTCCAGATGCCTTGCATCTCGCCATCAAAGTCAAAACACAGGCACAGCACGCCAATAGGCTGGCGGTTGCCGGCGTGCAGCATGCGATGCGCATAGATCAACGCGCTGCCGTGCCCTGGCAGCAGGTCGGTGGCACCGAAACTCTGCACAAAGCCCGGGCTTTGCAGAGCGCGGGCAATCAATGTATCCCGGCATGGCTGATCTGCGGCCTGACTCCTCTCGCGCGCACTCGTTCGCACCCGGCCTTCGGCATCCAGCAGCAGAATGTCCGCGTAGACCGTGTACTTGCTTCGGTAGGCACGCAGACGCTGGGTGATGGCCGCCTCGTCGCCATCCGCTGCGGCCATGAACTGGCACAGCATGGCGTCGGTCGCCAGAAACCCCACGTCGGCCGTGCGCTCGTAGAGATTGCGCACCAGGGTATCGATCAGATGCTGTGCCTGACTGGCCAGCCCCGCCGTCACCCCCGTCACCGCCTGCATCACCATGGACTGCACCAGCTCCTGCTCCAGCCGCTCGAAGCCGCCACGCGTGGCGGCCATCATGGGCAACAAGGCCTGCGCTTCCTGAGGGCAATTCATCTTGGCTGAGGACTCTATGAGCCGCCACATCAGATTCAGCTCCCTGAGCGAACTCTCGCAGCGCCCGACCTGGCGCATATGAGGAATGAAGACGTCTGTCTGCAGCAGATCCTGGGCGCGCTGCGCCGGGGCAGTCATGGTTTCTAGAGGCATGTTCTGCCAGAGCAAAAGCCAGGCCTATTTGTAAAAACACGTTACACATGACTAAGAACAAACCCTGTTTCCTCGCAGATTTGTCCTGCGAACGGCTGGGGAGAGGTCTTGAAAGCGCGAGAAATTGCCTTATTATTAGCACTCAATGGGGTTGAGTGCTAACAGCTTGACCCTAGATATTCCGAATGTCGGCCAGGATGGCTGGCAAGTCTTGTTTCAACTTTGTTGATGTATTTAGGAGTTGGTATGAACCTGCGTCCCCTGCACGATCGCGTGATCGTCAAGCGCCTCGAAAACGAAACCAAGACAGCCTCGGGCATCGTGCTCCCTGATGCTGCCACCGAGAAGCCTGACCAGGGCGAAGTGCTGGCTGTGGGTCCCGGCAAGCGCAATGACAAGGGCGAGCTGATCGCTCTGAACGTGAAGGTCGGCGACCGCGTTCTGTTCGGCAAGTACTCTGGCCAAACCGTGAAGATCCACGGCGACGAGCTGCTGGTCATGAAGGAAGACGACCTGTTCGCAGTCGTCGAGAAGTAATCCTTCCCGAACACCTCCCCCTATTCATGGCTGTCGGCGACTGATTGACAAGCGCTGGCAGCCCAATTGAACCCCATTCTTTAGGAGCCAAAAATGGCAGCAAAAGACGTAGTTTTCGGCGGTGAAGCACGTGCACGCATGGTTGAAGGCGTGAACATTCTGGCTAACGCAGTCAAGGTTACCCTGGGCCCCAAGGGCCGCAACGTGGTGCTGGAGCGCTCCTTCGGCGCCCCCACCGTGACCAAGGACGGCGTGTCCGTGGCCAAGGAAATCGAACTCAAGGACAAGCTGCAGAACATGGGCGCCCAGCTCGTGAAGGAAGTGGCCTCCAAGACCAACGACATCGCTGGTGACGGCACGACCACCGCTACCGTGCTGGCCCAAGCCATTGTGCGCGAAGGCTCCAAGTACGTGGCCGCCGGCCTGAATCCCATGGACCTGAAGCGCGGCATCGACAAGGCTGTCGCCGCCCTGGTGGAAGAGCTGAAGAAGCAATCCAAGGCCACCACCACTTCCAAGGAAATCGCTCAAGTGGGCACGATCTCCGCCAACTCCGACTCCGACGTGGGCGAAATCATCGCTCAAGCCATGGACAAGGTCGGCAAGGAAGGCGTGATCACCGTTGAAGAAGGCAAGAGCCTGGCCAACGAACTGGATGTCGTCGAAGGCATGCAATTCGACCGCGGCTACCTGTCGCCCTACTTCATCAACAACCCCGAAAAGCAAGCCGCGATTCTGGACAACCCCTTCGTGCTGCTGTTCGACAAGAAGATCAGCAACATCCGCGACCTGCTGCCCACGCTGGAAGCTGTGGCCAAGGCCGGCCGTCCTCTGCTGATCATTGCCGAAGACGTCGAAGGCGAAGCCCTGGCGACTCTGGTGGTGAACACCATCCGCGGCATCCTGAAGGTTGTGGCTGTGAAGGCTCCCGGCTTCGGCGACCGTCGCAAGGCCATGCTGGAAGACATCGCCATCCTGACTGGCGGCAAGGTCATCGCTGAAGAAGTGGGCCTGTCGCTGGACAAGGTGACTCTGGAAGATCTGGGCCAGGCTGCTCGCGTCGAAATCGGCAAGGAAAACACCACCATCATCGACGGTGCTGGCGCTGCTGACGAAATCGAAGCCCGCGTGAAGCAAATCCGCATCCAGATCGAAGAAGCCACTTCCGACTACGACCGTGAAAAGCTGCAAGAGCGCGTGGCCAAGCTGGCCGGCGGTGTTGCCGTGATCAAGGTTGGCGCTGCCACCGAAGTCGAAATGAAGGAAAAGAAGGCCCGCGTGGAAGACGCCCTGCACGCAACCCGCGCTGCTGTGGAAGAAGGCATCGTGGCCGGCGGTGGCGTGGCCCTGCTGCGCGCCAAGCAAGCCGTTGGCGCCCTGGCTACCGGCAATGCCGAACAAGACGCCGGCATCAAGCTGGTTCTGAAGGCCATTGAAGCACCTCTGCGCGAAATCGTGGCCAACGCCGGTGGCGAGCCCTCGGTGGTCGTGAACGCCGTGCTGAACGGTTCCGGCAACTACGGCTTCAACGCTGCCAACGACACCTACGGCGACATGCTGGAAATGGGTATCCTGGATCCCACCAAGGTGACTCGCACTGCTCTGCAGAACGCCGCTTCCGTGGCTTCCCTGCTGCTGACCACCGAGTGCATGATCGCCGAAGCCCCCAAGGCTGACGCAGCTCCTGCCATGCCCGATATGGGCGGCATGGGCGGCATGGGCGGCATGGGCATGTAATTGCTCTGCTGCTGACCGGGTGGTTTGCTCCACCTGGTTTGCCCACAACAAAAAAGGCCGCATTTGCGGCCTTTTTCTTTTACACCGAGCTTCACGAGCTGCTCTGAGCACAAAAAAGCCAGCCGATATCGGGCTGGCTTTTGTATCCAGAGATTCGCCTTAGAAACGATGACGCAGACCGATGGTGATACCGGTACGCTTTTTCGCGCCATTGGCATCAAGCATCACGCCCGCACCGCCTTTGGTCTTGGTGTGATCCACCGCGAAATAGGCATCGGTACGCTTGGAGAAGGCATAGTCAGCCACGGCAACGATAAAGTCGGCCTTGCCATTGAAGGCGCCAGTCGCCGATCCCGATTGCTTGGCATGGTAGTAATGCAGACCTGCATTGAGCTGCGGCGTGACCTGGTAGCCAAAACCGACCTTGAACATCTCACGCTTGTTGGCAAAATTTCCGGGCGCATTACCCGCGATAAAGCCACCATTGGAAGAGCCTGTCCAATATGCATTGAGCAGGCCGGCGTCAAAAATGGCACCAGCCCCCGCAGCACCGAGACTATCCTTGACCTTGTTCTGGCCGTAACCAGCCATCAGATACAGAGGCCCGGTGCGATAGGAGCCGCCCAGTGTCCAGGCATCCACATCGGTGCCGGCCGGCAAGGTGGAGCGCTGGAAAGCACCACCCACAGAAATGCCATTGGCAGAATAGCGCAGATAGCCGCCTGCGGTTTTCAATGCCAGACCACCTGGCGTCATATCAATACTGCCGCCCTTCTTGGCAAAGGTATTTCCTTCGTCAAAAGAATACTGCAGCCCCGCACGAACCGGCCCGAACTCGGCAACGTACTTCAGCATATTGTTTGCACGCGCGCCCAGAGACATGCCGATTTCAGGCTTGTAGGCATCCATATAAGGCGAATATGGGAACGATGCATAGGTAGAGGTCACCAGATCAAACAGCACGTTGTATTGGCGCCCCATGGTCACCTGACCAAAACTGGTGCTGCGCAAGCCCACCCAGGACTGCGCAAAGTAAGGTTGAGCGGTGCTGGGCGTGCCCGAATCCGTCCAGAAACGATTTTCCAGATTGGCAATAGCCGACAAGCCTCCACCCAGATCTTCCTTGATATTGATACCCCAGCGGCTCTCCGACATGCCGCCACCGATCATTTTGGTCAGACCACTTTTATTCGGACCCTCATTAGTCGTGTGACGAATCGCTGCATCCACAATGCCATACAGTTGCACGCTGCTTTGTGCATAAGCAATCGTCCCCAGCGAACCCAGCACAGCCAAAGCCAATGTTTTTTTCACAAATGAAGATGTCATTGTGTTGCCTCTCTCTTAATTCAATTCGCAAACAGTTGGTGGAAAATTCATTCTAGAAATGCTTTCCTCAACCGCGCGAGCATTGGCACAAGCGCAACACAGGCCTTTCCCTCTGGGGGCAAACCTCTCAGCAAACACCCTTTCAGGTTTAACCCCAGAAATAAAAAAGGCCTGTCTTTCGACAGGCCTTTTGGCTTTTAAGCAGTTACTGGCTTATGCCAGCAATTGATTAGAAAGCGTGGCGGATACCAACTTGCACGCCAGTCTGGTTGCGAGCAGCACCGCTGTCCTTCAGACCGATTTGGTTGCTCACGCCCTTAGCGTTCAGGGACATGAAAGAACCTTCCTTGTTCTTCAGGTAAGCAACGGTACCGTACAAAGCAGTACGCTTGGACAGGTTGTGCACATAGCCCAGGGAGAACTGGTGAGCCTTGGCATCATTAGCCTTTTGGTCATACATAGCGTACTGAGCCTTGACTTCACCCACGCCACCCACAGGAGCGGACACGCCCAGCAGGTATGTGTTGTACTTGTCGCTGCCAGCGCCGTCCCACTTGTACTTCACTTGCTGTGCCAGACCTGCAACCTTGGCAACGCCAAAGTTGTAAGAAGCGCCGATAGACATTTCGTCACGCTTGTTCTGGGAACCCAGCAGCAGTTCGCCGTAAGCAGCAGTCACGCTCAGGGGACCGTTGTCGTAACCAACGTTACCACCAACGTAGCGGCCAGCCTTGGTGTTGCCGTATTGCTTTTCGTCGAAAGCATAGCTCACGTTAGCGTTGAAGCCGTTGAAGTTAGGGGAGGAGTAGGACAGCATGTTGTCCTTACGGATGGTGTTGCCGTCAGCAATATCAGTACCAGCCCAGTCAGCGTAGGACATGTTCTGGCCGATACCGGTGGCGCCGAACAGGTCATACTTCAGACCAGCACGGAAAGTGGGGGTGGTTTCACGACCCAGACGAACTTCACCGAAGTTGCCCGACAGACGCACTGTGGATTCACGGCGGAAATTGAAACCACCAGTGTTGCCGCTGTCGCCGAAGATTTCGCCTTCCAGCCAGAAGCCAGCCTTCAGACCGCCACCCAGGTCTTCAGTGCCGCGCAGGCCCAGACGGCTGGTAGCGTTACCGCTGCTGTGCACGCCGTAACGGCTGCTGTCGCCGGAAGCGTTGTCGACGTAGGAAACGCCAGTGTCAACGATACCAAACAGGGTCACGGAAGATTGAGCCATTGCGGCGCCGGAAGCGGCCAGCACTGCCAGGGCGATCAGAGATTTTTTCATTACGAGTTACTCCAAGGTTTAGAAGGGCGCCGGTTCTATGGGAGAGAGACTTGAGCCTCGAGCTCCACCGGTTTCCCGCGCCAACCTCCTGGTGGGGAAGTTGGGTCTATTGCACCAGACCACCGAGCCCAGCGCAAAGGAATTCACCCAAAACTGCTCGATTCGGCGCGTTTTCGTTGCACTACCGCAACAAACACCAAGCCGCACTAGCGGGCACACCCTTAGGGGTTCCTGCCTAGGATTGCCCCAGCGCAAGTTGCGGATGAGCCACTCTGGTGTACCTTATGTGCATTGACGCCAGACAGGCGCCGCACTGAGTTCTTTTTAGCCATGGACAAGTTACTGACCGCTGCCGACGCAGCTCTTCGCACTCTGTTTGCCGACCCGGTGGCCGCAGAGCGCTCGCCTGCCGCAGGGATCGCCGAAGCCGATCTGAGCGATGAACAGCGCAAGCTCTCCGCAGCCTTGATGCGCGTCAATCATGTGGGCGAGGTCTGCGCTCAGGCGCTATACAACGCTCAGGCCATGGTGACCAAGGACATGGAGTTGCGCGAGCATCTGCTGCATGCCGCTCGCGAGGAAATGGACCATCTGGCCTGGACCCGCGAACGCCTGCATGCCCTGGGTGACAGACCCTCGTTGCTGAACCCGCTGTGGTTTGCTGGCGCTTTTGCCATTGGCACGATTGCCGCCAAATTCAGCGATGCCGCCAGTCTGGGCTTTGTGGTCGAGACAGAAAATCAGGTTTCTGCCCACCTGGCAAGCCATCTGGGTCGCCTGCCCGAGGAGGACGAGGCTTCGCGTGCCGTGGTCGAGCGCATGAAGGATGACGAAGAGCGTCATGCCGCAGCAGCGATCGACGAAGGTGCAATGCAACTGCCTCCGATTGCCCAGGGGCTGATGCGTGTGGCGGCCAAAGTCATGACGATTACAGCGCATCGCATCTGATTAGCGCCTGTTCAACAAAAACGGGCCGTTGAGGCCCGTTTTTTCGATCGAACGTCCAGTTCAGGCTTCGACGATGTCGAAGCCCGTCGTGATTTCGGCCGTCTTGCCCAGCATGATGGTGGCCGAGCAGTATTTGTCGTGGCTCATGGCGATGGCGCGTTCGACGGCTCCGGCAGACAGGTTCTTGCCGCTGACCGTGAACTGCATGTGGATCTTGGTGAACACCTTGGGGTCGGTCTCGGCGCGCTCGGAAGTCAACTGCACGCTGCAGCCCTTCACATCGTGACGGCCACGCTTGAGGATGAGCACCACGTCGTAGGCCGTGCAGCCGCCGGCGCCGGCCAGCAGCATCTCCATGGGGCGAGGAGCCTGATTGCGACCGCCATTGGCCGGGTTCTTCTCGTCCGGTGCGCCGTCCATATTGACCACATGGCCGCTGCCGGTCTCTGCCACAAAGCCCATGCCCGAGCGCGTTCCGGTGGCCGCGCCTGTCCAACTAACCGTGCATTCCATTGTTTTTCCTCTCAAAACTGTTGCAATTTTGCATCAAATACATAAAAACCCGAATCTTTTGATGCACAGAAAACACAAGCCTCATACAATACAACCCAGGCGTTACCTGTGAGGTCAAACCCGCAGGCAGACTGCAGATTACTGGTTAACACCAATCTGTATCGCACCATTTGTCTCCTCCACCTCCTCTAATGGTGGATTCAGCCCCTAGCTCCTGAGCTAGGGGCTTTTTTTCGTGCCTGCTCATCCTGCTTCTCAGAGCAGCAGCATGCACCTCTTGAGCGAGTACTGCAGCGCAGCAAGCAAGCGCCTATCATGGTCGGCTTCCATGCACCCGGCAGGCTGATTACCCTGGCTCTGGTGCTCTGCTTTCGATTTGCACCATGACTCAAGCCCTGACCCCTGCCGATTATCTGACTCGCATCCTCAATGCACGCGTCTATGACGTGGCCGTGGAGTCGGATCTGGACATTGCCAAGAACCTCAGCCGCCGCCTGCACAACAAAGTGCTTCTGAAGCGCGAGGACCAGCAGCCCGTGTTCAGCTTCAAGTTGCGCGGCGCCTATAACAAGATGGCCAATCTGACGGCCGAGCAGCTGCAAAAGGGCGTGATCTGCGCCAGCGCGGGCAACCATGCCCAGGGTACGGCGATGAGCGCCAAGAAGCTGGGCTGCCGCGCCGTGATCGTGATGCCCACCACCACGCCCCAGGTGAAGATCGATGCCGTGATCGCCCTGGGCGGCGAGGCGGTGCTGGCCGGGGAAAGTTACTCGGACGCCTACAAACACGCCGTCAAGCTCCAGAAGTCCGAGGGCCTGACCTTTGTCCACCCCTTTGACGACCCCGATGTGATTGCCGGCCAGGGCACCATCGCCATGGAGCTGCTGCGCCAGTTGCAAAAGCTGGGCAGCCAGCGTCTGGATGCCATCTTCGTGCCCATCGGCGGCGGCGGCCTGATTGCCGGCATTGCCAACTACATCAAGGCCGTGCGCCCCGAGGTGAAGGTGATCGGCGTGCACACCAAGGACTCGAACGCCATGATGCAGTCCGTGCAGGCGGGCGAGCGCGTGGAACTGGCCGATGTGGGCCTGTTCGCCGACGGCACCGCCGTGAAGCTGGTGGGAGCGGAAACCTTCCGTGTCACCCAGGGCCTGGTGGATGACTATGTGACCGTGGACACCGATGCCGTCTGCGCCGCCATCAAGGACATCTTCACCGACACCCGCTCCATCGTCGAGCCCTCGGGCGCCCTGGGCGTGGCGGCCATCAAGCAGTATGTGGCCAAGCACAAGACCAAGGGCGAAACCTACGCCGCCATACTGAGCGGCGCCAATATGAACTTCGACCGCCTGCGCTTTGTGGCCGAGCGCGCCGAAGTCGGCGAGGAGCGCGAAGCCCTGTTCGCCGTCACCATCCCCGAAGAGCGCGGCAGCTTCAAGCACTTTTGCGAGGTGGTGGGCAAGCTGCCCGGCGGCCCGCGCAACGTGACCGAGTTCAACTACCGCATCAGCCACGACAGCAAGGCCCATGTGTTCGTGGGTCTGACCACGCCGACAAAGGGCGAGTCCGAGAAGATCTGCAAGAACTTCCAGAAGAACGGCTTTGAGGCGCTGGATCTGACCTTTGACGAGATGGCCAAGGAACATCTGCGCCATATGGTGGGTGGCCACTCGCCGCTGGCACAGGACGAGCGCCTGCTGCGCTTTGTCTTCCCCGAGCGCCCCGGCGCGCTGTTCAAGTTCCTGAGCCTGATGGCGCCGACCTGGAATATCTCCCTGTTCCACTACCGCAACCAGGGCGCCGACTACGGCCGCATTCTGGTCGGCATGCAGGTGCCTGCCAAGGACCACAAGAAGTTCGACAGTTTCCTCAAAAACCTCGGCTATCCCTGGGTAGAGGAAACCGGCAATCCTGCGTACCAGTTGTTCCTGAAGTAAAACAAAAAAAGGAGTTGCTACCGTATTCCCCACAATGATTTCAGATAGAAAAGAATCTGAAACATAGGAATACCAAGCGAAACCAGCTCCTTTTTTATTCGCAACACCATGCAAGCCCTGCGCCACTATCTGCTGGCCGTCCAGTTCTTCAGCCGCATCCCCGTGGCTGGACGTCTGGCGGCCTGGGTGGGCTGGAGCCCCGAGATGCAGCGTGCCAGCGCCGCGCATCTGCCGGGCGTGGGCTGGCTGGTGGGCCTGTGGGCCGCGCTGCTGCTGGCAGCCCTGCTCTGGCTGCTGCCGGCAAGCCCCTGGTCGCCGCTGGCGGCCGCGCTCATCAGCACCGCCGGCACCTTGTGGCTGACCGGCGGTTTTCATGAGGACGGCCTGGCCGACGTCGCCGACGGGCTGGGCGGCCTGGTCCCGCCCGAGCGCGCGCTGGAGATCATGAAGGACTCGCGCATAGGCGCCTATGGTGTGATGGCTCTGCTCATGGCACTGCTCACCAAGGTCGTGCTGATCGCCCTGCTGCTGTCCGTCATGCAGCCGTTCTGGGGACCGGCGCCGGTACTCATCCTCGTGTGCTGCATTCATGTGCTGTCGCGCTTTGCGCCGCTGGTGCTGATGCGCGGCCTGCCCCACGTCGGCCTGGCCGCGAGCAGCAAGACCCTGCATATCGCGGGCAGGCAACTGGGCTGGCAAGGCATGCTGACCGGCGGCCTCTGGTGTCTGCCGGCACTGGGTCTGCTGGGCTGGCTCGGCGTCTGGAGCTTTGCGCCCAGCCTGCTGGCTGCCATGCTGGTCACCACCTGGCTGATGAAGCGCTGGTTGCTGCAGCGCCTTGGCGGCATGACGGGCGACTGTCTGGGCGCCTGCCAGCAGCTCAATGAGCTGGCGCTGCTGCTGGCCAGCTGCATCTATCTGCGCCAGCTGCTATAGAACGGCCATGAAGACACTATGGCTGGTGCGCCACGCACGTCCCTTGATCGATACCGAGCGCTGTTATGGCCGCCTCGATATCGCCGCCGATGCAGAGGCCACCCGGCAAGCTGCTCAGACCCTGCAGCAATCTCTGCAGCGCCTGCATAGCAAGCTGCAGATCCGGCACTCGCCGCTACAAAGATGCAGGCAGTTGGCGTTGGATCTGCAGGTACTGGAGCCGGATTTCGTCTCCACCCCCGACGGCAGACTGCTGGAGATGGACTTCGGCCATTGGGAAGGCTTGCGCTGGAATGACATCGGCGAAGCTGCCATCGGTGCCTGGGCGCAGGATCTGGCGCGGCACGCACCCGGCGAGGGCGAATCACTGGCACAGATGCTGCAGCGCGTCCACGAGGCGCTGCAGGACGCGCTCAGCAGCGACAGCGAACATATGGTGTGGATCTGCCATGCCGGTGTGGCACGCTGTGCGCAGTGGCTGCTGCAACATGGCCGCCGGCTGCCGCAAAGCCATGAATGGACCTTGCCGGCGCCCGCCTATGGACAGTGGCTGCAGCTCGAACTCAGTTGAAGCTGGCCATGGGCGGCCTGGGCAATTGCAGCACCGTGCTGGCCGGCCCATTGGCAGGGCCCAGTCGCGCTTCGCGCGCCGCCAGAGATTGCAGAATCACGCCATCCTCCACGGCTTCACCTACACGCACGGCCTTGCTGCCCTTGCCTTCCACGGCGATCACCGCGGCACCGCCACCTGTTTCGTGCCCTGCCAGCACCCCCAGCAGCGCATAGCGGCTGGCCACTGGCGCGGCCACGGCGGCAACAGGCGCGGCGACCGCCCCCAAAGCCTTGGCCATGGCCTGGACATTGGCCTGTACCGGCTGCGCAGGCGGGACGACATGTAACTGCTCACTGCCACTGCCGACGAACCGGAGTGTCCAGAACACCACCACCGCAGCGGCAATCGCCCACAGCAGCAGGGTCGTGAGTTTGACCGGCATGGAAAGGCCCTGACCGGTATTGAAAGATTGCAGTCGCATTCGACGATTATGATGGTGCAATACTGCATTTTTCCTACAGTTTCCAATGAGCACCAACTGCCGTCATCCGATGTCTGCTATTCGCCACGCCGCATCGCGCGGCTTTACCCTGATCGAATTGATGGTGGTGCTGGTCATCATTGGCGTGCTGGCAGCGCTTATCGTGCCCAATGTGCTGGACCGCGCCGACGATGCGCGCGTGACCGCAGCCAAGACCGATATCGCCAATATCAACCAGGCGCTCAAGCTCTACCGCCTCGACAACCAGCGCTATCCAACGGCCGAACAGGGCCTGCAGGCGCTGGTAACCAAACCAACCACCGGCCCCGCTCCGCAGAACTGGAAGCCCTACCTGGAAAAGTTGCCCAATGACCCCTGGGGCAATCCTTATCAATACCTGAATCCAGGCGTGAAGGGCCCCATCGACATCATGTCCTTTGGCGCTGACGGCAAGGCCGGCGGCGAAGGC
This sequence comes from Comamonas sp. F1-6, assembly GCF_039581415.1. Classification (NCBI taxonomy): domain Bacteria; kingdom Pseudomonadati; phylum Pseudomonadota; class Betaproteobacteria; order Burkholderiales; family Comamonadaceae; genus Comamonas; species Comamonas sp. F1-6. The sequence continues at coordinate 42,653 of NZ_JBCPWN010000010.1, read as the reverse complement.
AAGGATGCGGATATTGGCTCCTGGCAATAGCAATGAGCCCCCACGCTCCCTCACAGCGTGTGGTCGCTGCCCCCAGAGGGGGCCCTGACCGGCTGGTGCCGGGGTTTGCCTTGGGGCGGCCCGGCGGCAACCCCGCATGCATCAAATGCCTGTAAAGCCGGCGCGCTCAGCCACAGGGACAGCCAGCAAGGGCCGCCCCGCAGCACAGGCTGTCGTCCCCCGGGGGGGAAGGCGCGCAGCGCTTCAGGGGGGATTCACACTCTTGGAGTTACTGGTGGTGATTTCCATCATGGCGCTGGCGACGGCGGGTGTGAGCCTGGCCATACGCGACAGCGGCGAGCAGCAGCTCGAACGCGAGGCCCAGCGTCTGGCCACCTTGCTCGAATCGGCACGCGCCCAGGCCCGTACCAATGGCGCCCTGGTGGTCTGGCGCCCGATGCCGCAGGGCTTCCGGTTTGAAGGCCTGCCACCCAACGTCAAGATGCCCACTCAATGGCTGCAGACTCCTGTGCTGGTGCAGCCCAATACACCCGTGGTGCTGGGACCGGAGCCGCTGATTCCAAGGCAGAGCATTACCTTGTCACTGCCCGGCAGCAACTCGGCGCCACTGCGGCTGGCCACCGACGGGCTGCGCCCGTTCAGCATTCAAAATCTGCAGGTGACGCCATGAAGCCCGCCCTGCTGCAGCGCGGCTTCACGCTGATCGAGGTACTGGTCGCGGTCGGTATCGTCGGCGTCACCCTGCTGGCTGGCCTGCAGGCCAGCAGCGCCCTGACGCGCAACGCCCAGCGCCAGTCCGACGTCATCCTGGCCCAGCTCTGCGCGCAGAACGAACTGGTGCGACTGCGCCTGTTCAATCAGATGCCTGCCGTCGGCGACACCACCATCCAGTGCCAGCAGGCCGGCAGACAGATGCAGGTACAGCTCAGCGTGCGCCCTACGCCCAACCCCAGCTTCAGGCGCGTGGATGCCCAGGTGTTTTCCGAAGCGGCTGCGGTGCTGCGCGTCTCCACCATCGTCGGTCGCTACTGAATCATGAGCAGCATGCGCAACAGAAACCAAGGTTTCACGCTGATCGAGCTGCTGGTCGCCCTGGCTGCCATGGCCCTGCTGTCCATCATGAGCTGGCGCGGCATCGACGGCATGCTGAGGGCGCAGGAAGTGACACGCGAGCAAGGTGAGCAACACGCCGTCATGCAGACCGTGCTGGCCCAGTGGAATGCCGACCTCAACGCGCTGATGCCGCTGCAGGGTCGCCAGGTGCTGGACTGGGACGGCCAGGTGCTGCGCCTGACGCGCAAGACCAGTGCAGCCGTCGACAACGGGGCGCTCATCGTGGCCTGGAGCCGTCGCAATGTCGATGGCCGCTTCCAATGGGTGCGCTGGCAATCGCTGCCCGCGCGCACGGTCAGCGAATGGAACGATGCCTGGAACCAGGCGGCCCAATGGGGCCGCAATCCTTCCAGCGACCAGATGCGCCGCGAGACCGTGCTGATCCCGCTTGATCTGTGGCGCGTCTACTACTACCGCAGCAACGCCTGGACCAATCCGCAGTCCAGCGATCAGGGCAGCGATGACGGCAGCAGCGTCGGCAGCGACGGCAACCCCGTGCTGCCGGTCGTGCCCGACGGCATACGCATAGAACTGACACTGCCCCCAGGCCGCGCGCTCAATGGAGTGATGACGGTGGACTGGGTCAACCCGCTGCGCTCGAACTCCAGATCATGAAATCCCCCCTGAGTCGCTTCGCGCCTTCCCTCCAGAGGGACAACGCCATCGCTGCGGGGCGGCCCATGCTCGGGGTTTCCGGCTTGGGGTGCGCCAGTTTCCGACGCGCGCGCCAGCGCGGTGCAGCACTGCTGGCAGCCATGCTGACGGTGGTGCTGGTTGCCACCCTGGCCTCGGCCGCGCTCTGGCAGCAATGGCGCGATGTGGAAATCGAGACCGCCGAACGCAATCGCGTGCAGGCCAACTGGTTGCTGCTGGGCGCGCTGGACTGGTCGCGCGTGGTGCTGCAGGAGGACTCGCGCGCCAACCGCAGCAACCCGGTCGATCATCTGGGCGAGCCCTGGGCGGTTCCGCTAAAGGAGGCTCGCCTGTCCACATTTCTGGCAGCCAAGAACAATGTCAGCCAGGTCAATGACGGTCTTGCCGACATGCAGGACGCTTTTCTCTCGGGCGAGATCGTGGATCTGCAGTCGCGCCTGAATCTGCGCAATTTGCTCAGCGGGGCCGACTCGAGCGTGAAGGAGGAGAACCTCAAGCCTTTTCTGCGCCTGTTCGAGCGCCTGGGTCTGCCCGGCAGCTCCGTCATGCAGATCGCCACGGCCTTGCAGCAGGCCCTGCGCGGCAAGAGCCAGGCTGCGGCGCTGATGCCGCGCACCGTCGGGCAACTGGGCTGGCTGGGCGTCGATCCGCGCATCATCGCGCGCATCGAGCCCTATGTCTCGCTGTTGCCCGAGCGCACCATGGTCAATCTCAATACGGCCAGCGCCGAGGTCATCTGGGCCAGCACCGAGGACCTGGACTGGGCCCGCGCCAACCAGCTGGTGCAGTTGCGCGACGCCTCGCCTTTCAAGTCCCTGAATGCAGCGGCTGCGGCCATAGGGCTGACCGGCGTCTTCAACAGTGCCATGCACTCCGTGACCACCAGCTATTTCGAAGCCCGCGGTCGCCTGCGCCTCGGGGACAACGTCTTGAGCCAGCGTTCACTGATTCAGCGCAAGGACATGAACGTGACTACCCTGTGGCAGGAGCACGCCGACTGGGGTATGCCCGCAGTTGCCAGACCCTGACACCCTGATGTCACACTGCCCCCATAGAATGCTGCATCTTCCCTCATGAGCACATTGCTAATACAGCTGTCGGCGAAGCACGCCAACTCCGCCACGGAATATCTCTACGTCCTCAGCGACGATGGCCAAAGCATTCAGCGCAGCGGCCAGGCTGCGGCGTCCCTGCTGCCGGCCACGGGCCGCGCGGCCCAGATCACCGCCGTCATCCCGGTCGCTCAGCTGTCCTGGCATGCCGTCACCCTGCCTCCAGGACTGAATGTGCAAAGCCGGCGCCAGCAGCGTCTGCGCGTCGTGCTTGAGGGTTTGCTGGAAGAAAAGCTGCTCGATGAGCCGTCCTTCATGCACCTGGCACTGGACGCTGGCTCGGCGGCGGGTCAGACCTGCTGGGTGGCTGCCTGCGACAAGGGCTGGCTGCAATCCCATTTGCAGGCCCTGGAACAGCATGGTCATGCCGCCAGCCGTCTGGTGCCCGAACAATGGCCAAGCAGCAAGGCCCAGCTGCTTCTGTCGGGCGACAGCACCCAGCCCCAGCTGAGTGCCACCGGACTGGATGCACAAGCCTGCCTCGTCGTCCTGCCCCAGCATGCCGATGCCGGCCTGTTGCAGCCACTGCTGGCTCGCCTACCCGAGGATCTGCCGGTGCTGGCCGAACCCCATCTGGCACGCAGCGCGGAGACACTGCAGCGCCCGGTCAGTATCTTCACCGCCGCCCAGCGGCTGCTGCAAAGCCATGGCTACGCAGGCGACCTGGCCCAGTTCGATCTGGACCTGGGCGGCAGCACCCGCGCCAAGCGCCGCCTGCTCGATGCCTGGCATGGTTTTGCCAAGGCTCCGCAATGGCGTGCTGCGCGCTGGGCTGCAGGCATTGCCGTCGTCGCCCAGTTGGTCGGACTCAACGCCTGGGCCTTCAGGGAAAACCGTGCCATCGAACTGCGCCAGCAGCAGGCCAAGCAGGTACTTCAGACCACCTTCCCTCACGTGCCCGTCATCATCGATGCTCCGGTACAGATGCAACGCGAACTGGATCTGCTGCGCAGCAACTCCGGCGCACTGTCCGCCAGCGACCTTGAAGCCCTGCTGGCCGCAAGCGCCGGCATTCAGGGCGTGCAGAATGCCAAGAGCCTGCAATACCAGGACAAGCAGTTGCGTATCTCGGGTCTGGACCTGAGTCCCGAAGCAGTGGGCGACGCACAGCAAAGCCTGCAGGCCAATGGCTATATGCTGCAACGCGAAGGAGCAGATCTGGTGCTGAGTGCAAAGGCTAGGCCATGAAGCAGAAAAACGCCTTGAAAACCGCATTGGCTCCGCTGCGCCAGCGCTGGAGCGTCCTGGCCCAGCGCGAACAGAATCTGTTGCTGATCGCCGCCAGCGTCGTGCTGCTGGCCCTGCTCTGGTGGGTGGCACTGGCACCGGCCCTGCACAGCCTGCGCACGGCCCCCGCACGCCATGCGGCAGCGGAGCGCGAGCTACAGAACATGCTGCAGATGCAGGCCCAGGCCGAGCTGCTGCGCCAGCAGCCGCAGGGCAATAGCGCTGATGCGCGCACGCAGCTGGAGCAGTCGCTCAAGACCGAACTCGGCAGCAGCGCACAGTTGCAGTGGCTGGGCAACCGTGCCCAGGTCAGCCTGAGCAATGCCGCCGCTCCCGCCCTGGCCCGCTGGCTGGCACAGGTGCGTGACAACAGCCATGCCTCGGTGGCCGAGATGAAGCTCAACCGCAATCTCGGCGAAAGCGTCGACGGCGCTGCCGTCACACGTTGGAGCGGCAATCTACTGCTCGACTTGCCCGACAACGCAGGTGTACAGAATTAGCCGCGACCATGAGCCTGAGCACCTCACGCACCACCAGCAAAGCCTCGCGCAGACCGCGTGAGCCGGGCGATCCGCGTTCGCCGCGCCGCTGGGCAGTGGGCGGTGCCTTGCTGGGTGCTCTGCTGACGGTGCTGGTCCAGGCTCCGGCGGCCTGGCTGGCCGCAGGCGTGCAATCGATCACAGCCGACCAGGTACAGCTGCAGGAGCCGCGCGGCACGCTCTGGCGCGGCTCGGCCAGGCTGGTGCTCACGGGCGGCAAGGACAGCCAGGACCAGAGCAGCCTGCCCACGCGCCTGAACTGGACACTGCGACCCGGCCTGAGCGGCGCCAGCATCAGCCTGCAAAGCGATTGCTGCACCAGCACCCCGATGCTGGCGCAGTTGCAGCCGGGCTGGAACGCCATGACGGTGCGCTTCAAGGACAGCGTGCTGCAACTGCCCGCCGACATGCTGGCCGGCCTGGGCACGCCCTGGAACACCGTGGCCCTGCAGGGCCAGTTGCGCCTGTCCACCGTCGGGCTGACGATGCAATATCGCGCCGGCCGGGCTACCAGCCAGGGCCTGACGCGGCTGGAAGCGCTGGCCGTATCGTCCAGGCTGTCGTCGCTCAAGCCCCTGGGCAGCTACCGCCTCGATATACAGGGCGGAGACAATGCCCAGCTGAATCTGACCACGCTGGGCGGCGACCTGCAGCTCAGCGGCCAGGGCCAATGGGTGGGCTCGCGCCTGCATTTCAGTGGCGAAGCCTCTGCCAGCCCCGAGCGCGAAGCCGCTCTGTCGAATTTGCTCAATATCTTGGGGCGCCGCCAGGGTGCGCGCTCCATCATCACCTTTGGTTGACACATGACTCAGCATTCACGCACCGCCTGGCAAAACACACTGCATTCGATAGCTGTTGCCTCGCTTGCCGTCTGCATTTCAGCACCTATTCATGCTCAAACCCAGAGCGGACAAGCGAATGCCACTCCCAGTTTGCGACCTGGCGAGCCGGTCACGCTGAACTTCACCAATGCCGATATCGAGGCCGTGTCGCGCGCCATGGCAGCCATCACCAATCGCAATGTGGTGGTGGATCCGCGCGTCAAGGGCCAGATCACGCTGCTGACCGACAAGGCCGTCTCGCCTGCCACTGCCTATCAGCAATACCTGGCGGCACTGCGCATGCAGGGCTTCACGGTGACGGAGTCGGCAGGTCTGTTCAAGGTGATTCCCGAAGCCGATGCCAAGCTGCAGTCCAGCGAGGTCTCCGTCGGCCAGGGCGGACGCGGCAGTCAGGCTGGCGGCGGACAGATCGTCACGCAGATCTTCAAGCTCAACTACGAGAACGCCAACAATCTGGTGCCCGTGCTGCGGCCGCTGATCAGCCCCAACAACACCATCAACGTCAACCCCGGCAACAACTCGCTGATCATCACCGACTACGCGGACAATCTGCAGCGCATCTCGCGCATCATCGCCAGCACCGATGTATCCAACGCCACCGATGTGGAAGTCATCGCGCTGCGCCATGCCGTTGCCGCCGACATGGTGGCCCTGGTCAACCGTCTGATGGAAGGCGGCTCTGCCACCGCAGGCGGCGTGGTCCAGGCCGGAGCCGGCGCGGCAGCAGGCCTGGCGGACACCAGCTTCCGCACCTCCATACTGGCCGAGCCGCGCAGCAACTCGGTGCTGATCCGTGCGGCCAACCCGGCCAAGCTGTCGCAGATCCGCTCGCTGATCGCGCGTCTGGACCAGCCGGCCATGACGGGCAACGGTGACGACGGCAACATCCATGTGGTGTATCTCAAGAACGCCGACGCGGTGTCCCTGGCCGCCACGCTGCGTGCCGCCATCAACGCCCAGACCAGCGCCAGCACCGCCCTGGGTGGCCAGCCGGGCATGACGGCAGCCGCCGGCTCGACCACGAATGCAGCAAGCTCCCAGCCCGTGATCTCGCGCGGCACGGACGGCAGCGCCACCGTAGGCCTGGGCGGCGGCAACAGCGGCCCCAGCTCGCGCTTCGGCACGGCCCAGCAACCCTCCACGGGCGGCATGATCCAGGCCGACCCCACGACCAACTCGCTGATCATCACCGCCCCCGGCCCGCTGTACCGTCAATTGCGCACCGTCATCGACAAGCTCGACGGCCGCCGCGCCCAGGTGCTGATCGAAGCACTGATTGTCGAAGTCTCGGCCGACAAGGCGGCCCAGCTCGGCGTGCAGTGGAGTTCGGTGATCCGCAACAACGGCCGCGTGCTGGGCGTGCTCGGCAACGGTACTTCCATCAGCGGCATCTCGAACATCTTCGGCCTGTCGGGTGCCGTGGGCAATCTGGTCAACGGCACGCCTCTCACCGACAGCCAGGCCTCGGCGATCGGCGGCATGAAGGGCATGAACCTGGGCTTCACCCAGAACGTCAACGGCAACACCAGCCTGGGCGCCCTGGTCAACCTGATGCAGGGCGACGGCGACACCAACATTCTCTCCACGCCCAATCTGATGACGCTGGACAACGAGGAGGCCAGCATCATGGTGGGCGAGAACGTGCCCTTCCCCACAGGCTCCTATACCAACACCGCCGGCACCTCGGGCTCGGTCAATCCCTTCACCACCTATGAGCGCAAGGACGTGGGTACGCTGCTCAAGATTCGTCCGCAGATCAACGAGAACGGCACCATCAAGATGGCCGTCTACCAGGAGAACTCGGCGGTCAAGCAGGGGACGGCGAATGCACAGTCCGGTGCCACCACCACCAAGCGCTCCATCGAGTCGAATGTGCTGGTTGAGGACGGCGCCATCGTGGTGCTGGGCGGCCTGATTGCCGACGAATACAGCCAGAGCCAGGAGCGCGTGCCGCTGCTGGGCGACATTCCCTTGCTGGGCAATCTGTTTCGCAACACCAGCCGCGAGCGCAAGAAAACCAATCTGATGGTGTTTCTGCGCCCCACCGTGCTGCGTGACGCCAACTCCACCAGCCAGCTCTCGCAGGACCGCTATGAGTCCATTCGCGGCATGCAGCAAACCGTGCAGCCCGACCCCAATCTGCTGATGCGCAATGTCAATGCCGCGCCCTTGCTGCCCGCATCCAGCGGTGCTGCACCGGCGAGCGTGCCCAATGTGGCCATCGTTCCCGGGGCCAAGCCCGAGATCGTGGACTTCACGCGCCCGGGTCAGCCCACGGTGAACGGCCAGCCTGTGACCGTGACGCCTGTGACGCCCGCCACCCTGCCCCCGGGCACCCTGTAAGCGAAGGCCAGGCATGCGCTACCCCCTGCCCTATGGCTTTGCCCGCAGCAGCCAGCTGCTGATCGAGGATGACGGCCAGGAGCCCGTGCTCTGGCATGGTCCGCAACCCGACTGGTCGGCCATCTCCGAAGTGCAGCGCAAGCATGCGGTGCAACGCTGGCAGTTGCTGGACAGCGGCGCGCTGGCCCATCGCATCAGCGCGGCCTATGCGCAAAGCGACTCCAGCGCCGCCATGGTGGTCAGCGAGGTCGAGTCCGACGCCGATCTGACGCGCATGATGCAGGACCTGCCAGCCGTGGAGGACTTGCTGGAAACCGCCGACGACGCCCCCATCATCCGCATGCTCAACGCCCTGCTCACGCAGGCTGCGCGCGACGGTGCTTCGGACATCCACATCGAGCCCTACGAGCGCCATTCCAGCGTGCGCTTTCGCGTGGACGGCGATCTGCGCGAGGTGGTTCAGCCCAATCGCGCCCTGCACGCCGCCCTGATCAGCCGCCTGAAGATCATGGCCGATCTGGACATTGCCGAGAAACGTCTGCCCCAGGACGGGCGCATCAGCCTGCGCCTGGGCACGCGAGCCATTGACGTGCGCGTCTCCACCCTGCCCAGCGCCCACGGCGAGCGTGCCGTGCTGCGCCTGCTGGACAAGAGCGAGAGCAAGCTCAGCCTGGAAGCCGTGGGCATGGGCGGCGAGACGCTCAGGCGCTTTACCCATCTCACGGCACAGCCGCACGGCATCGTGCTGGTCACCGGCCCCACGGGCTCGGGCAAGACCACCACGCTCTACGCCGCGCTGCAGCGCATGGATGCCAGCCACAGCAACATCATGACGGTGGAAGACCCCATCGAATATGAGCTGGCCGGCGTGGGCCAGACCCAGGTCAACGCCAAAATCGAGCTTACCTTTGCCAAGGCCTTGCGCGCCCTGCTGCGCCAGGACCCTGACGTGATCATGATCGGCGAAATCCGCGACTTCGAAACCGCGCAGATCGCCATCCAGGCTTCGCTCACCGGCCACCTGGTACTGGCCACGCTGCACACCAACGACGCACCCAGCGCCGTCACCCGCCTGATCGACATGGGGGTCGAGCCCTTTTTGCTGTCCTCATCGCTGCTGGGAGTGCTGGCACAGCGCCTGGTACGCAAGGTCGACCTGAGCGAGCCCAGTGGCTACCGTGGCCGCACCGGCATCTTCGAGCTGCTGGCCGTGGACGATGCGATTCGCGCCCAGATCCATCGCGGTGCCAGCGAGGCCGAGATCCGCGAGACTGCCATGGCTGCAGGCATGCAGCTCATGCGCGAGGATGGCGAACGCCTGGTTCGCGAAGGCATCACCACGCAAGCCGAGGTGATGCGCGTCACGCGCGACTGAGGACCCGAGACTCACTCGCGCCAGCGCAGCATGGCAGGCCCCGTGAGCAGCACGCGCACGAAATCGGCCTGCCGCCCCACACCGACCTTGAGCGCCGCCGATTTGAATTGCGAACGCGCGGTATGGATGGACAGGCCCTGTCTCTCGGCGAACTCCTGCAGGGTCCAGCCATTGATCAGCGCCTGGGCCAGTTGAGCCTCTGCCAGCGTGAGCCGATAGAGATTGCGCAGCAAATCCTGCAGCGAAGGAATGCGCAGCGCCGGATCGCTGATCAGCAGCATGGCAGCACTGCGCTCGCCATAAGGGCTGCTATGTATGGGCAAGGGCGACACCATGACCTGCAACTGCTGTCCGGCCAGCCCTGTGAAGCGGCTGGCCCGCCCGTGGTGCAACGCCTTGCCCAGCCCCGTGGCAACACAGTCCCGCATGGCTTTCTGCAGCCAGCGCTGGTCTGCGGCATTGGTGGCCTGCAGGCTCTCGTCGGCCGCGCGATACATCAGCTGGCTTTGCTCCATCAGGCGCAAGGCCCGGCTGCTGGCATGCATCACGGCCGCACGTTCGTCCAGAAGAACCACGCCTACCGGCAGATCCTCCAGTACGGCCAGCGATGCATTCAGCAATGCCTGGGTACGGTACAGGCGTCGGTGAATTGCAAATGCGCTCTGCAGGTGCGGCATGAGCTGCTGCACAAGGCCCAGCTCTTCGGCGCTGTAGGCACCCACGGCATGCGGCCTGACAACGGTGATGTTGAACGATCGGTCATGCTGATTGTCGACCACGGCCGCGCAGGAATAGAACAGGTCCTGAGGTCGCAGCCAGTCGCCATACCACTCGGTACCGGGCAGGTTCCGGTCGGGAAACAGTGTGGAGGAATTCACCACCGTGCCCGGTCTATGCAGACTCTGGTCCTGCAGCCAGACATTGCACTGACAGTAGTGCGTGGCAAAGCTTTCCAGTTCGGCGGCGGCAAAGCCCTGACTGGCGCCGAAAGTGCCAAAACCCCCGTCCAGATCCACCGTCCGCTGCGCAAAGTCGTTGGCCCAGATGACGCTGGCCGGTGAACGCAGGGCCGCGCCGAACAAGGCCAGAAAGCCCTGCCAGCGCGCCGGCTCCAGTGCCGACTCGTAGATGGCCGCAATCAATGCGGGCAACCGTTCCTGCAACATCAAAGGCAGATGCGCTACCGCCATAGAGCCTCCTTCCAAGGCTCGCCACAGCAAGCACCTCATGGAGCTTCGCTGGGGATTCATTTCATTTACTCACACTTTGAAATAGCTGCAAACCCTTCACCCAATTTGGTGATGTTTTCGCGACAACAAGTGCTTACAAACAACGGCAGCCACTCTATCAACCAAAGGCTGCCATGTCACAAGCACTCACCACAACTCCATTCATCCGCCGCTCGGTGTCCCTGGGCACCCTGGTCCTGATTGCCTCCATTGCCGGCTGCGGCGGCGGCAGCGACAGCGCTTCTCCTGCTCCGTCGCCCGCCCCGGCTCCGGCCACAAAATCGATCTCCACCACCGTGATCGACGGCGCCTTGCAAAACGTCAGGGTCTGCATGGACAGAAACGACAACGGCAGCTGCGACGCAGGGGAGCCCAGTGCCGTCACCAATGCCGCCGGTCAGGCCAGCCTGGAAGTGCCAGAGGCCGATGTGGGCAAATTCCCGATTCTGGCCCTGGTCACCAAGGACTCTGTCGATGCCGACACCGGCGCCGTTCCCGTGGCTTTCATATTGCGAGCACCCGCCGATCAGCCTGGTGTCGTCAGCCCGCTGAGCACCCTGGTCCAGGCGCACAGCCAGGCCACGGGCAGCAGCACCGCCGATGCGGCAGCAGCCATCCAGAGCCAGCTGGGCCTGGGCACTTCGGTGCTGGCGGATTTCACCCAGGACGACAGCAACGCCGGCAAGCTGGCCGCCACCATGGCGCGCCTGATCGTGGTGACCACCCAGACCCAGCTCACCAACACGGCAGGCGCCACAGGCGTCGACGGCGCGCCGCTGACTTCGGTACAGCTCAACGCCGCCGTCAACAGCGTGCTGCTGCAGCAGCTGCAAACCCTGGCCACGGCCGTGCTGGACAATCCCGCCCTCAGCGACACCAGCAGCTCCATGAAGGACAAGCAATCCGCCATGGAAACCGCCGCCCAGCAGGTGGCCAGCGCTTCGGGCGTCACGGCCGGCAATGTGGGCCTGATCGCAGCCATGCAGTCGCAAACCAGCATCCCCGAGGCCGGCGGCCCCACGGCGAGCACGCAGCTGCGCTGGCTCAGCTTTACCGACACCAGCAACTACTACATCCGGGCCTTCGAAGCCACGGCCGAGCAGAACACTCCCGATGCGAACGGCAAACGCTATTTCACGGAGTTCCGCGAGCGCGTGGTCAGCGGCCAGGAGCAGCCCTGGACAAGGCCTCAGATCTATTGGACCGGCAGCGAATGGTTTGCCTGCCCCACGGACTTCGTGCAGCAGGTCACCAGCCTCGCGAGCGGAGAGAGCGAATCCCTATACTGCAAGAGCCTGGTCAGCAGAGCCAAGCAGAGTGTGCGCAATATCGCAGGCCTGAAGATGCGTGACATCGTCACCGAGATCCGCTCCGCCCCCTGGCAGGACTCTGCCGACGGCAGCTTTGCCAACTGGGGCCCGAGGCCCGATCAGCTTCCGGCCGAAACGACCTTCCCCAACGGCTCCACGCTCAGCTATCGCACCGTCACCGACCTGGGCGGCAGCGACTACTACCTGAGCAACAACGCCAACCGCGCCACCATTGCCCGTGCCGACGCACCGAACAACCCTGACACCAGCACCTGGCGCAGCGCCACGCTTGCGGAATTCATCGCCTGGAATGCCGGCGACTTTGCGCCCAATGTCTCGGCCGCCGATGTGCATGGCAACAACTCGCGCGTGCTGGTCAGCCGCCGCGACTATCTCAAGCCCGATGGCAGCGCCGCCTACAAGCGCTATATGGTGGGTTTCGAGAACGGCGGCGAGCAGCGCGCGCGCTTTTATGAATGCGAGGGTGATATGAGCACCTTGCCCAACAACCGGACCCTGTTCATCAACGGCGTGTCCACCTGCAAGACGATCCTGGTCAGCAATTACAGCATCGCCACCCAGGCAGATGCCAAGGTGCTGCGCTTCGCACAGGAGCCCACCCAGCTCAATGTCAGCAACTTCCAGAACTACCGCCTGTTCGTCGAGCGCGGCGGCATCACCTATGTCGGCTATCGGGACAAGCAGATGGTCAGCAATCAGCAGCGGCTCAATGGCACTGCCGCCGATGCGCTGCTTGCCGCCCTCGGCCTGAACTGACTCCCCGCCCTAGCGCAGCACAGCCCACCTCTCGGTGGGCTTTTTCATGCATGGCCTCAGCCAGCAGCGGTCATTGAGCTTTGCCAGAATCGTTGCCATGCTTGAAAACCTTCGCACTTCCGTCCAGCCCTATGGCGGCGATCTGTTTCTGCTGCTGATCGCCCTGGCTGTCATCAGCCTCGCCGTGCTGTTCAACCTCAAGGCCCGCCTGCCCGTGGACCAGCTGCGCCGCGTGATCCGCATGGCGGCGCTGGTGGCCTTGCTGGGCTCGGTATTTGCCATGCAGGCCGGCAGCAGCTATTACGCCATGGCCGCCGTGCTGCTGGCCTGGGGTGTGCTGGTCGGCATTGTGCTTGGACGTGAGATCGGCCGCAAACGCTGACCCAGAAAACGCTGCAAGCTATCAAAACCATATAGATCAATCGCCATGAAATCCCTGAACAACGTCAAGCTGTCCATGCTGGACCTGGTCGCCGTGCGCGAAGGCGGAACGGTGGCCGATGCTCTGCAGATTGCCGTGCGCACCGCGCAGCAGGCTGAAAAGCTGGGCTTCACCCGCTACTGGCTGGCCGAGCACCACAATATGCCGGGCATTGCGAGTTCGGCCACGGCCGTGCTGATCGGCCACATCGCAGGCGCCACGCAGAGGATTCGTGTGGGCTCGGGCGGCATCATGCTGCCCAACCATGCACCGCTGGTGGTGGCCGAGGCCTTCGGCACGCTGGCCGAGCTCTACCCGGGCCGCATCGACCTGGGCCTGGGCCGCGCGCCGGGCACCGACGGTGCGACCATGCGCGCCCTGCGTCGCGACCGCGTGGAGACCGAGGAGGACTTCCCGCGCGACGTACAGGAGCTGCAGCGCCTGCTGGGCGATCACCAGGACGGCGCCCGCATCATCGCCATGCCGGGCGCGGGCACGCATGTCCCGATCTGGCTGCTGGGCTCCAGTCTGTTCTCGGCCCAGCTGGCTGCACACATGGGCCTGCCCTACGCCTTTGCCTCGCACTTTGCGCCGCGCATGCTGCACCAGGCCCTGGCCCTGTATCGCCAGATGTTCAAGCCCAGTGCCACGCTGGCCAAGCCTTACGCGATTGTCGGCGTGCCCGTGATTGCAGCCCCCAGCGATGAAGAGGCGCGGTTTCTGGCCAGCAGCACCTATCAGCGCGTGCTCGGCATTCTGACCGGCAACCGCACCCGCCTCATGCCCCCGGTACCGGACTTCTGGGAGCAGCTGGATGGGCGCGCCCAGGCGGCGATTGCCGATTTCCTGGCAGTGGGCGTCATCGGCGGCCCCGATACCGTGCGCCAGGGCCTGCAAAAGCTGGCCGACGAGACCCAGGCCGATGAATTCATGATCGTCAGCGATGTCTATGACGCCGAGCTGCGCCTGCGCAGCCTGGAGATCACGGCTGACGCCATGAACTCCGCCTGAGCGGTCCTGGCAGCTCCCTCCTCTCACGCTGCGCGGTAGGAGGGAGTGCAGAGAGAACGACAAACCAGCGTCCCGGCATGAGAGCATGCCAAACTCCTGCGTCTTTCACCTCTCAGATTTCGCCCATGAGCCGTTCCGCCCGTCTGCTGCAATTGCTGGATACGCTGCGCCGCGCCCGTCAGCCGCAGACCGGGCCCGAGCTGGCCCAGGCGCTGGGCATCAGCCTGCGCACGCTGTATCGCGATATTGCCACCTTGCGCACCCAGGGCGCCGACATCCTGGGCGACCCCGGCATAGGCTTCGAGATGCGGCCCGGCTTTCTGCTGCCGCCGCTGATGTTCAACGCCGACGAGCTGGAGGCCCTGCTGCTGGGCGCTCGCTGGGCCAGCCTGCAGGCCGATCCGCAACTGGCACAGGCCGCCACCGCCGCCATGGACCGCATACGCACAGCACTGCCACTGGAGCTACGCATTGCCGTCGATACCAGCGGCCTGCTGGTTCCCAATATGCAGAACGACCCGCCGCCCGAGCCCTGGCAGGCCGCGCTGCGCCGCGCCATCCGTGCCGAACACAAGGTCGTGCTGCATTACCGGGACCAGCATGGCGTGCCGAGCCAGCGCCGGGTCTGGCCGTTTGCCATGGCCTACTTCGAGCGCAGCCGCGTGGTCTCGGCATGGTGCGAGTTGCGCCAGGCCTTTCGTCACTTTCGCGCCGACCGCGTGGACGCGCTGGAGGATTTGGGCGAACGCTATCCGCAGCGACGCCAGGCGCTGATACAGCGCTGGCTGGACGAAACCGGCTACACGCTGGATTGAGCGGCGCTGCTGACAGAAACTGTCAGCCCCCGCTCCTACATTGGCTGCATGGCGTTTTTGCCATGTCACAACAGCCCGCCAAGGAGAGCCGCAATGTCCACACCTCAGCAACCCAAGCTGCGCTTTTTCAGCAACCCCAGATCGCGCGCCCGCATGGTGCGCTGGATGCTGGAGGAATGCGGTGCCGACTATGAAACCATTGAGCTGGAATTCGGACCCGAGATGAAGTCGCCCGAGTACCTGTCCATCAACCCCATGGGCAAGGTCCCGGCGCTGCAGCATGGCGATGCCGTGGTCACCGAGACCGGAGCCATCCTCGCCTATCTGGCCGAGCTTTTCCCCGAGAGACGACTGGCCCCGGCGATGGGCAGCCCGGAGCGCGCCAGCTACTTTCGCTGGCTGTTCTTTGTCGCCGGGCCGGTGGAGGCCGTCACAACCGCCCGCAACGAAGGCTGGCTGCAATCGCAAACTCATCAGCAGGCCATAAGCGCGGGCTTTGGTCGCTTTGACGATGTGCTGAACACATTGCTGCATGCGGTGGCCGGCAAACGCTATGTCTGCGGCGACCACTTCACGGCCGCCGATCTGTATCTGGCCAGCTATATCGGCTGGAGCATGATGGACGGCAGCTTGCCCAGGCGGCCCGAATTCGAGGCCTATGCCACGCCGCTGCTGCAGCGTGCAGCCTCGGTGCGTGCCGACGAGATCGACGGCGATATGCAAGCCGCCGCCATGGCGCCAGTCGCCTAAGGGTTTTGGCCTGCAGCGACCGCCAGTCAAGCGCAGGGCCATCAAGACCTTTAGCAAACCGCTGCAGACCACTCAGCGTGCCAAGTAACCGCCGTCGACCGGGTAATAAGCACCCGTCACAAACGACGCACGGTCGCTGGCCAGCCAGGCCACCAGCTCGGCAATCTCCTCGGGCTGGCCCAGCCGTCCCATGGGGTGGGCCGCCACCAGCGCCGCATGCGTGGCAGGGTCCTGCTCCAGACCGCTGATCATGGGGGTCTGGATAAAGCCCGGCCCCACGGCATTGACGCGCACGCCCTGGGCTGAATATTCGAGCGCAGCGGCCTTGGTCAGACCCAGCACGCCATGCTTGGCGGCCGTATAGGCCGCAGAGTTGGCAAAGCCCACTGCACCGAGGATGGACGCCATATTGATGATGGAGCCGCCACCGCCTTGCAGCATGGCGGCAATCTGGTATTTGCAGGCATAGAAGACACCCGAGAGATTGACGCGCAGCACCTGCTCCCAGGCATCGAGTGGATAGTCGGCGGTTGGCGCGCTGGCTCCGCCGATGCCGGCGTTGTTGCAGGCCACGTCCAGCCTGCCGAAGTGGCGCATGGTCAGGGCCACCAGCGCTTCATGATCCGCCGGGCTGCCGGCGTCGGCGCGCAGATACAGTGCCTCGGCACCCAGCTCGCGCACCAGGGCCGCGCTCTCCTGGCCCTGCTCCTCGTTGAGGTCGGCCAGCACCACCCGCGCGCCTTCCCTGGCCCATGTCAGCGCCACACAACGGCCTATGCCGGATGCAGCCCCCGTCACCAATGCAACCTTGTCCTTGAGCATCGAAACCTCGCATTCTTGAATCGGCAGACCATTGTGCCGACCTCAGCCGCGGCAGTCCTGACCTGCGTCAAGCCGGGTTCGCTCTCTCAAACGCCGAAGTGCTGACATCATTAGTCGCTACCATCTGCACTAACCCCTCACCTGTCAGATCGATTCGCGCATGCCCGCCTTTACCTTTGAAGCCCTGGATGCCCAGGGCCAGACCCGCAAGGGCACCCTGGAAGCCGACAACGCCCGTGCCGCGCGCAGCCAGCTGCGCAGCCAGGCCCTGGTGCCGCTGCAGGTCGAGCCCGTCGCCGCAGGCAAGGGCCAGGGCCGCACCGGCGCTTCCGGATGGTTCACGCGCCCGGTCTTCAACTCCACCAGCCTCGCGGTATGGACCCGCCAGCTCTCGGGGCTGGTCAGCTCCGGCCTGCCCATAGAACGCGCACTGGCTGCGCTGTCCGAGGAAGCCGAGGACGAACGCCAGCATCAGCTGGTCGCAGCGCTGAGGGCCGAGGTCAATGCCGGCTCCAGCTTTGCCAGGGCGCTGGAACAGCATCCACGCGAGTTTTCCGATATCTTTTGCGCCGTGATCGGCGCCGGTGAATCCAGCGGCAGCCTGGGTCCGGTGCTGGAAAACCTGGCCGACGACCTGGAGGCGCGCCAGGCCTTGCAGTCCAAGCTCATCGGCGCCTCGCTGTATCCGGCCATCGTGACGCTGGTGGCCATCGTCATCGTGATCTTTCTGGTCAGCTATGTGGTGCCGCAGGTGGCCGGCGTGTTTGCCGGCACCAAGCGTGCGCTGCCGTTTCTCACCGTGGTCATGCTCGGCATCAGCGACTTTGTGCGCCACTACGGCTGGCTCATGCTGGCCGTGCTGCTGCTGGCTGCCGTGGGCTTTCGGCTGGCGCTCAGGAACGAGGCGTTTCGCGAGCGCTTCGATGCCCAGTGGCTGCGTCTGCCGCTCATAGGCCGGCTCTCGCGCAGCTATAACGCGGCGCGCTTTGCCGGCACTCTGGCCATGCTGGCCGGAGCGGGCGTGCCCATTCTCAAGGCCTTGCAGGCTGCGGCCGAGACGCTGAACAACCGCGCCCTGCGCGCCGATGCCATGGATGCGCTGGTGCTGGTGCGCGAAGGCGCGCCACTGGCCTCGGCCCTGGCTCAGAAGAAGCGCTTTCCGGGCCTGGTCGCCATGTTCGCCCGGCTGGGCGAGCAGACGGGCCAGCTGCCGCTGATGCTGCAGCGTGCCGCCACCCAGCTGTCCACCGAGGTCCAGCGCCGTGCCATGCACCTGGCCACGATCCTCGAGCCGCTGCTCATCGTCGTCATGGGACTGGTGGTCATGCTCATCGTGCTGGCCGTGCTCATGCCCATCATCCAGCTCAACCAGTTCGTCAAATAGGCCGGCCGCGCCCGCAACGGTGCGGAAGCACCCACTCCAGCCTGGCGCAATTCTTGCTTTCTTTTAGTGCATTGCGGGTTTTTTACGCAATTTCGCACCAATAAATAGCAAATTTCAGCTGGAGCGTTTTCATGCAAGCACTAAAACAGGGCGCGGATGCCCTGTTCATTCTGATGGGCGCCGTCATGGTCCTGGCCATGCACGCCGGTTTCGCCTTCCTGGAGCTGGGCACCGTGCGCCGCAAGAACCAGGTCAATGCCCTGGTCAAGATCCTGGTCGACTTCTCGGTCTCCACCGTGGTCTATTTCGCGCTCGGCTATGGCGTGGCCTACGGCACGCACTTTTTCGTGGGTGCCGAGCAGCTGACGACACTCAACGGCTACGGCCTGGTCAAGTTCTTCTTTCTGCTGACCTTCGCGGCCGCCATTCCCGCCATCATCTCGGGCGGCATTGCCGAACGCGCCAAGTTCTGGCCCCAGCTGATCGCCACGGCCATGATCGTGGGCCTGATCTACCCCTTCTTCGAGGGCATTGCCTGGAACCAGCATTTCGGCGTGCAGGCCTGGATCAAGGCGCTGACCGGTGCCGAGTTCCACGACTTTGCCGGCAGCGTGGTGGTCCACGCCGTGGGCGGCTGGATCGCTCTTGGCGCCGTGCTGCTGCTGGGTCCGCGCAGCAATCGCTACCGCCAGGGCGGAGCGATCGCCGCCACGCCCCCCTCCAGCATTCCCTTCCTGGCGCTGGGAGCCTGGATTCTGATCGTGGGCTGGTTCGGCTTCAATGTGATGAGTGCCCAGAGCCTGGACAAGATCTCCGGTCTGGTCGCCGTGAACTCGCTAATGGCCATGGTGGGCGGCACGCTGGCTGCCCTGGCCGTGGGCAAAAACGACCCGGGCTTTGTGCACAACGGCCCGCTGGCCGGTCTGGTTGCCGTCTGCGCGGGCTCGGATCTGATGCACCCTCTGGGGGCACTGGTCGTGGGGGCTGCCGCCGGCGCCATCTTTGTCTTCATGTTCACGCTGACGCAGAACAAATGGAAGATCGACGATGTGCTGGGCGTGTGGCCGCTGCACGGTCTGTGCGGCGCCTGGGGCGGCATTGCAGCCGGCATCTTCGGCACGCAGGCACTGGGCGGGCTTGGCGGCGTACATCCGATGGCCCAGCTCATAGGCACGCTGATGGGCGTGGCCTGGGCAGCGCTCGGCGGCCTGCTGGTCTATGGCCTGCTCAAGAAAACCATGGGGCTGCGCCTGAGCCAGGAGCAGGAATTCGACGGCGCCGATCTGTCCATACACCATATCAGTGCCACGCCCGAGCGCGAAGCCAACTGGTGAGGGCGCGGCGGCCTGCGTATCATCGAAGCTTGTCTGCACATCCGCTCAAAGCCGTACCGCCATGGCCATGACCCTGAACGACAAGCTCGTCGTCGCCATCTCCTCGCGAGCCCTGTTCGATTTCGAGGAGGAAAACCGCCTCTTCGAGGACAGCGACCCGGCGACCTATCTGCGCTTGCAGCGCGAGCGGCTGAACGTGCCTGCCGCGCCCGGCGTGGCCTTCTCGCTGGTCAAGAAGCTGCTGGCCTTCAACACCGAGGCACAGCAGCATGTGGAAGTGGTGCTGCTCTCGCGCAACGACCCCGTCAGCGGCATGCGCGTCTTCCGCTCGGCCCAGGCCCACGGCCTGCACTCCATACAGCGCGGCGTATTCACCCAGGGGCGCGACCCCTTCGGCTATCTGCGTCCGCTGGGAGCCCAGCTGTTTCTCTCGGCGAATGCCGATGACGTGACCCAGGCACTGCAGCTGGGCTACCCGGCAGCCCATGTGTTCACCGACTCCATGCGCGCCAGCAGCAGCCATCCGCGCGAAGTGCGCATCGCTTTCGACGGCGATGCCGTGCTGTTTTCCGACGAGGCCGAGCGCATCTTCCAGGCCCAGGGCCTGGAGGCTTTCCAGCAACATGAGCTGGAGAAAGCCGCCCAGCCGCTGCCCGAAGGCCCGTTCAAGCCGCTGCTGGCCGCCCTGCACCGGCTGCAGCAGGCAGATGTGGCCGGCATGCGCGTGCGCACGGCGCTGGTCACGGCGCGCAGCGCCCCGGCCCATGAACGCGCGCTCAATACGCTGATGGACTGGAAGATCGATGTCGATGAAGCCATGTTCCTCGGCGGACTGGCCAAGGGCGGGTTTCTGCGCGAGTTCGAGCCCGATTTCTTCTTCGACGACCAGACCGGCCATGTACGCAATGCGGCAGGGCATGTTCCCTCGGGCCATGTGCGCAGCGGCATTGCCCATGACAAGGCGGCGCTGCCTACGTAAAGCTTGGCAAAGTCCGGCAAGCGAATGCAAAACTTTGAAAGTGCGGCGGGACAGTGCTTGAGAATGCCGTCATGGCCCTCACCTGTACCGCTATGTCAAAAGCCAAGAAACACCCCTTCGTCGCGCGCAGCAGCTCGGTCATGAAAACCGCCATGGGCGTGCTGCTGACCAGCGCCGTGCTGCTGCTGCCCACGGTGCGCGCCGAGGAAACTGCCGGCGACAAGATGGCGGAAAGACAGGGAACCCAGCTCTCCAAGGGCGAGATCAAGGCCCAGCAGCAGTTCAAGATGCTGGACTTCAACCAGGATGGCAAGCTCAGCCGCAAGGAAGTGGCCATCATCCCCAAGCTGGCCGCCGCCTTTGACGAAACCGACACCAACAAGGACGGCTTCGTCACCTATGAGGAAGTGCGCGCCTTTGCCGTCAAATACCGTGCAGCGCGTGAAAAGGCCAAGGCCGCGGAAGCCGTGGCAGCTGCACCGGCCAAGGACGACGCTCACAAATCAGAAGCTGACAGCGCTGATCCTGAAAGCAAATAAGATATAAAAATAGCTGAAGCGCTTGAATATCAAGCGCAATAAGCTCTCAAAATAAAAGCAATCGCTTACTTGGCGTTGCCGCTGCGCTTTATCCGGGGCTCGGAATAAGTCAGCGGCTCATTGCGCGCCGTCTGCTTGCTCTGCAGCAGATCTTCCGACTTGCTGGTTTCCTGCGCCTGCTCCACCGCCTGGGCGCTGGCGCGCCACATGGACTGGATGAACTCGATCAGCTGCTTGGAGATCGGCTCCTTGGGTGGCTCCTCGACCTCCTCCTTTTGCTTGACCTCCTCGGCCAGCGTCCAGTCTCGGTTCTCGGTATCGGGAGCCGAGGGCTTCTCGGGCTCGCGCACCGTGCGGCCCTCGCCGATCTTGTCCACCGACTCCGTCGCATTCACCGCATTCACGGGGCGCACCGGCGCGGCGCCAGAGGCGCCTGTGGAATACAAATCCGCACCCTGGGTACGCCAGGGCGTCTGTGTCCGGTCTAGAGGTGGAATTTGCATGGCTTGGCCCTCGGCAGTAAAAAGGTGCAGGCGGAAAATCAGCTATCTCGCCCTGTTATCGGCCACGCTTGAGAAAACTGTAGGATTATTTTCAATCCTATTTTGATAGCTATTAGTCTATATATATCAAGCACCACTGCGCAATTTGATACAAAAAAGGGCCTCGCGATTATGCGAAGCCCTTGAAATAGTCGCGCTGCGCAGCTTACAGAAAGCGCTCCAGCAGCTTGCGCGAATGCCGGTCCAGCTTGCTGCTGTCGGGAATCCGATATTGCACGCCATCCTGGCCCGTGATTTGCAGTCGGGTGCGCCCTGACAGCTTGCGGATGTCTTCCTCGGCCTTGAGCACCATCTGCGTCAGACCGCGATCCGTCTGCAGCTCCCAGGTGCTGGGGGTGGAGAAACTCGAGACCTTGAGAATACGCTCTATGGTCGGCACGAACTCCCGCACTGCCAGGTCCTGCTCGATCAGCTGACGATGCTCGGGCTGCAGGTCTGCCATGCGGGCCACCCACAGCGCTTCCTTGCCATCGGAGGCGATCAGCGACAGCCCTTCGGCAGGCGCGGCAATCGGAAATGCGCGCACGGGAACGACGGCTTCGTAGACCAGGCCGTTGCCCAGGGTCAGCACCAGACGGCCATGGGCGTTGCGCTCCAGCTGCATGCCGCTCAAATTGGATTGGGGAGCTTCGATCATTGTGTTTCCTTGGTCTGCAGCTTGAGGCCGGCCGCTTGCGCATCCTCTTCGGCACGACGTGCCTGCGCGTCGTACAGGCGGAAGTAATGGCCCTTGAGATCCATCAGCTCGTCGTGCGGGCCGACTTCGACGATCTCACCACGATCCATGACCACCAGACGGTCGGCCTTGCGCAAGGTGGACAGGCGGTGGGCAATGGCGATCGTGGTGCGCCCCTGCACCAGATTGTCCAGCGCCTTCTGGATCTCCTTTTCGGTCTCGGTATCCACGGCCGAGGTGGCTTCGTCGAGGATCAGGATGCGCGGATCGATCAGCAGCGCACGCGCGATGGAGATACGCTGGCGCTCGCCACCCGACAGGCCCTGGCCGCGCTCGCCGACCAGGGAGTCATAGCCGTGGGGCAGGCGCAGGATGAACTCGTGGGCATGGGCGGCACGCGCCGCGGCCACGATTTCCTCGCGCGTGGCATCGGGCTTGCCGTAGGCGATGTTCTCGGCGATCGTGCCGAAGAACAGGAAGGGCTCCTGCAGCACCAGGCCGATATTGCTGCGGTAGTCGGACACGGACATGCGGCGCACGTCCACGCCGTCGAGCTGGATGGAGCCCTCGGAGACGTCGTAGAAACGGCAGATCAGGTTGACCAGGGTGCTCTTGCCCGAGCCGCTGTGGCCGACCAGTCCGATCATCTCGCCGGGCTTGATCTCCAGGTTCAGATGCTTGATGACGGCACGGCTGCCGTAGCGAAAGCCCACATCCTCCATGGTGATGGCACCCTTGGCCTTGCCGGGCAGCTTCACGGGGTTGCTGGGCTCGGGCACATTGCTGACATGGTCGAGGATGTCGAAGATGCGCTTGGCACCGGCAGCAGCCTTCTGCGTGACCGAGACAATGCGGCTCATCGAATCCAGGCGGGTATAGAAACGGCCGATATAGGCGATGAAGGCGGTCAGCACACCGACCGTGATGGAGCCGCCGGCCACCAGATAGATGCCGAAGCCCCAGACCACCAGAATGCCGACCTCGGTCAGCAGCGTCACCGTGGGGGTGAACAGCGACCAGGTCTTATTGACCTTGTCGTTGGCCTGGAGATTGATCAGATTGGCGTCGGCAAAGCGGTCGGCTTCACGCTTTTCCTGTGCGAAAGCCTTGACCACGCGGATACCGGGAATGGTGTCGGCCAGCACATTGGTCACCTCGGACCAGACGCGGTCTATCTTCTCGAAGCCCGTGCGCAGGCGATCGCGCACGGTATGGATCATCCAGGCGATGAAGGGCAGCGGCACCAGCGTGACCAGCGCCAGCCAGGGGTTGATGGAGAACAGGATGGCCGATGTCATCACGATCATCAGCACATCGGTTGCAAAATCAAGTGCGTTGAGCGACAGAAACAGATTGATGCGATCGGTTTCGGCACCGATACGCGCCATCAGATCCCCCGTGCGCTTGCTGCCGTAGTAGTCCACCGACAGGTTCAGCAAGTGGTTGTAGGTGGTGGTGCGCAGATTGGAGCCTATGCGCTCGGACACCTTGGCCAGCACGAAAGTACGTGCCCAGCCCAATGCCCAGGCCAGCAGCGCCGACAGCAGCAGCATGCCCAGATAGAAGAAAACCAGATCCCGGTCGATTTTTTCACCGTTCTGGAACGGAATCAGGATCTTGTCCATCAGCGGGATGGTCAGATAAGGCGCCACCAACTGGGCCGCCGTGGTGGCCAGGGTCAGCAAGAAGCCCAGCAGCAGCTGGCCCTGGTAGGGCTTGGCAAAACGCCACAGGCGCAGCAGCACCCAGGTGGAGGTCTGGGGTGCCTGCTGGCGTGCGCAGGCCGGGCATTCCTCGGTATCGGGCGGCAGCACCGAGCGGCAGACCGGGCAATGCGGGACATCCTCATCGCTGACCGCGCTATAGGCCTCCTGACGTGCGATGCGCTCGCGCTGGCGGTCGAACTGCTGCATCAGCTGCAGCATGGAGGTCTGATGCTTCAGCGTGATCAGCCACTGTGCAAGACGCGCGCTCCTGTCATGCAGTTCCAGGTTGCCTACACCGCCATGATCCTGCAGGCGCAGGCTTTGATCTACTGCCAGGGCCCATTCACGCCACTGCTGGGTCTTGGGATCGCAGGCCAGCAGACGCTCCTGGGTCAGGGCCAGCAGGCCGCTGCCGAACTGCAAATCCGCACTCAGGTCAACCGGGACGACGGCTAATACGTTTTCATGTTCAGCGAGTCTTGCTCGCAGCTCGCCCCCCAGGGGGCCGGCGAAGACTGCCGAGGCGTCCACAGTATGGTGATGTTGCATGTTGAGTTATTTTTCTCCGCCGATGGCGGCTCCAAGAGTCATGCGGGCAACCGCATCGGCATGGTGAATATGGCTGCGCCTGACGTCCGATATATCCTGGTTAACGCGCGAACCTGCATTTAGGCTGACAAGCTTCACAATGCAGATTCTGGGCGCACAATGCCAACCTATCAGGGGCAGGAGTTTAAGAAAACCTGCTCTCCTCATTCCTATCCGCTGATCAACATGGCGAAATTCAACGACATCCAACTCTTGCGCACAACTTTCCTGCGTGGCCCCAGTGTCTGGACCTACCGCCCGGTACTGGAGGTCTGGCTGGATCTGGGAGAGCTGGAAGACTATCCGTCCAACAAGATTCCCGGC
The DNA here is from genome assembly GCF_039581415.1 of Comamonas sp. F1-6. NCBI lineage: Bacteria > Pseudomonadati > Pseudomonadota > Betaproteobacteria > Burkholderiales > Comamonadaceae > Comamonas > Comamonas sp. F1-6. Next base: position 18,220 of record NZ_JBCPWN010000010.1, on the reverse strand, counting down.
CTCAACGAGCGCCTGACCAGCTGGCTGCCCGACCTGATCGAGCACACCTGTGGCGTCGGCGAGCGCGGCGGCTTCATCCAGCGCCTGGAAGGCGGCACCTGGATGGGTCATGTGATGGAGCATGTAATCATCGAGCTGCTGAACCTGGCCGGCATGCCCGCCGAGTTCGGTCAGACCCGCGAAATTTCCAGGCGCGGCGTGTACCGCATGGTGTTCCGCTGCCCCGAAGAGGCCGTGGCCCGCGTGGCGCTGGAATATGGGCACAAGCTGCTGATGGCGGCCATCAATGACGAGCCGTTCGACCTCAAGCCCGCCGTGCATGCCATCAAGACGGCCATCAACGACCGCTACCTGGGCCCCTCGACAGGCTGCATCGTCGATGCCGCCAGCGAGCGCCGCATCCCCCATATCCGCCTCAACGACGGCAACCTGGTGCAGCTGGGTTATGGCGCGGCACAGCGCCGCATCTGGACCGCAGAGTCCGACCAGACCAGCGCCATCGCCGAAGGCATTGCCCAGGACAAGGACTTCACCAAGCGCCTGCTGGCCGCCTGCGGCGTGCCCGTGCCAGAAGGCCAGATCGTGGCATCGCCCGAAGAAGCCTGGGAAGTGGCGCAGGACATCGGCTTTCCCGTGACCGTCAAGCCTTCGGACGGCAACCATGCCCGTGGCGTGACCCTGGAGCTGTCCAAGGAAGCGGACATCAAGGCCGCGTTTGCACTGGCCCAGCCCGAAGGCTCGGACGTGATCGTCGAAAAATTCATCGACGGCGTGGAGCACCGCCTGCTGGTCGTGGGCGGCAAGGTGGTGGCAGCGACCAAGGGCGAGACGGTTTCCGTCTACGGCAATGGCAATGCCACGCTGCGCGAGCTGGTGGAAGTGCTGAACCAGGACCCGCGCCGCGGCCCCGAGCAGGAATACCCGCTGGATTGGATCAATCTGGAAGCCGGCGCCGTCAAGCTGGAACTCAATCGCCAGCATGTGACGCCCGACAGCGTGATCCCCCAGGGTCAGGGCGTGCTGTTGCAGCGCAACGGCAATATGGCCATCGACTGCCTGGACGATGTACACCCCGACGTGGCTTACTACGCCGTGCTGGCCGCCAAGATCGTTGGCCTGGACATTGCCGGCATGGACATGATCCTCAAGGATGTCTCCAAGCCCATGCAGGGCCAGGGAGCGATTCTGGAAGTCAACGCCGGCCCCGGCCTGTTGATGCACCTCAAGCCCACCAGCGGCGCACCGCGTCCTGTGGGCATGGCGATTGCCGACCATCTCTTCCCCCGCGAAGACGGTGCCGGCGCTGGTCGCATTCCCGTGGTCGGCATTGTGGGCACACGCAACAACGCCTTCATTTCGCGCCTGGTCGGCTGGCTGCTGCAGCTGTCGGGCAAGCTGACCGGCGTGGCCAGCAGCGAAGGCATGTTCCTCGCCAATCGCCATACGCAAAAGACCAATACCGCCAACTGGGCCGGAGCCCATCGTCTGCTGACCAACCGTCTGGCCGAAGCCGCCGTCATCCAGACCACGGCCCGTTCCATTCTGGAAGAAGGCCTGGCCTATGACCGCTGCCTGGTCGGCGTGGTCACCGACATGGACGGCTACGAGCAACTGGCCGATCACGATGTGCTGGAGCCCGGCCAGATGCGCCGCGTGATGCGCACCCAGATCGACGTGGTGCTGGACGAAGGCGCGGGCGTGCTCAACGCCGACCTGCCCGAAGTGGCCGATCTGGCCGAGCTCTGCGACGGCGAAGTCATTCTGTACGCCACCGGTGCCGACAATGAATTTGTCGCCGCCCACCGCGCCAACACCGAAGCCCGTCATGAAGGTGGCCGCGCCGTCTTCCTCAAGGGCAATAACGTGGTGCTGGCCACAGGCACGCAGGAGCGTGTGCTGGGCACGCTGGAAGCGCTGTCGCTGGCAGGCGGCAAGCGCCCCGACACCAGCGCGCTGCTGGCTGCGATTGCCTCCGCCTGGGCGCTGGACATCACGCCCGAGCTGATCGGCGCCGGCATCAAGACCTTTGAATACCAGGCTTGATTGCCCCATAAAACGCTTCAACAGATATAGCTGCTGACGCTTTCCTCACAAGCGTCAGACCAAGAAAAAGCTTGAAATCCAGCTGAAAGAAACACTATGCAGATCACTCGCAACCGAGCCTTGCGCGGCCCCAACCTCTGGACCCGCAGCACAGCCATCGAAGCCATCGTGCACTGCGAAGACAGCGAGCTGCTGTACACCGCCATGCCCGGCTTTGAAGAAAAGCTGCGCGCGCGTTTCCCCACCATCGGTACGCTGCAGCCGCATGGCGCAGACCAGCGCCTGTCGCTGGCCCATGTGCTGGAAGTTGCCGCCCTGTCGCTACAGGCCCAGGCGGGCTGCCCCGTCACCTTCAGCCGCACCCACGAGACCGTGGAGCAAGGCACCTTCCAGGTGGTGGTCGAGTACACCGAAGAATCCGTGGGCAAGCTGGCCATGGAGCGTGCCGAAGCCCTGATTCAGGCGGCATTGAACGACACGCCCTTCGACGCCGACGCCACGATTGCCGAGCTGCGCGAGCTGGACGAGGACGACCGTATCGGCCCCTCGACAGGCGCCATCGTCGATGCCGCCGTAGCACGCGGCATTCCCTTCCGTCGCCTGACCACCGGCTCGCTGGTGCAGCTGGGCTGGGGTTCGCGTGCGCGCCGCTTCCAGGCCGCCGAGATCGACTCCACCAGCGCCGTGGCCGAATCCATTGCGCAGGACAAGGATCTGACCAAGCGCCTGCTGCATGCAGCCGGCGTGCCCGTACCCATGGGCCGCCCCGTCACCGACGTGGAAGACGCCTGGGCCGTGGCCCAGGAAGTGGGTCTGCCCGTGGTGGTCAAACCCCAGGACGGCAACCAGGGCAAGGGCGTGGTGGTGAACATCACCACCCGCGAAGGCCTGGAGGCCGCTTACAAGACCGCCAGCGAATTTGGCGACGAGATCCTCGTCGAGCGCTTTTTGCCCGGCCATGACTTCCGCATGCTGGTCGTCGGCGGCCAGCTGGTCGCTGCCGCCCGCCGCGAGCCTCCCCAGGTGCTGGGCGACGGCCAGCACACCATCCGCGAGCTGGTGAACATCGTCAACCAGGACCCGCGCCGCGGCTCCGGCCACGGCACGGCACTGACCAAGGTACGCCTGGACGACATCGCCATCGCCCGCATCGCCAGCGAAGGCCTGACGCCTGACAGCGTGCCCGCCCAGGGCCAGCGCGTGGTGCTGCGCAACAACGCCAATCTGTCCACCGGCGGCAGCGCCACCGATGTGACCGATGATGTGCATCCCGAAATCGCCGCGCGCGCCATCGAGGCCGCACAGACCATCGGCCTGCATATCTGCGGCGTGGACGTGGTCTGCGAAACCATGCTCAAGCCTCTGGAAGAGCAAAGTGGCGGCATTGTGGAAGTCAATGCCGCCCCCGGCCTGCGCATGCACCTGGCGCCCTCCTTCGGCCGTCCCCGCAATGTGGGCGTGCCCATGGTGGACGAGCTGTTCGCGCCCGGCGACGACGGCCGCATCCCCCTGGTCGCTGTCACCGGCACCAACGGCAAGACCACGACCACGCGTGTGATCGCCCATCTGTTCACCTCGCATGGCTGGCGCACTGCCATGACCAATACCGATGGCGTGTACGTCAACGGCCGCCAGATCGACAGCGGCGACTGCTCTGGCCCCAAGAGTGCGCGCAACGCCCTGGCCCACCCCGAGACCGATGCGGCCGTGCTGGAATGCGCACGCGGCGGCATCTTGCGTGAAGGCCTGGGCTTTGACCGCTGCCAGGTCGCCGTGGTCACCAATGTGGGCGAAGGCGACCACCTGGGCCTGAACTTCATCACCACCAAGGAAGATGTCAGCGTTCTCAAGCGCGTCATCGTGCAGAACGTGGCTTCCACGGGCTATGCCGTGCTCAATGCCGCCGATCCACTGGTCGCGGCCATGGCCCATGTCTGCCCCGGCAAGGTCATCTTCTTTGCCGCCGACCGCCACCACCCCGTCATGGCCACGCACCGTGCCCAGGGCAGCCGCGTGGTCTATGTCGATGGCGACGCCATCGTGGCCGCAGAAGGCTCCTGGCGCGAGAGCATCGCGCTGCGCGACATTCCGCTGACCCGTAACGGCACCATCACCTTCCAGGTGGAAAACGTCATGGCCTCCATCGGCGCCGCATGGGCCGCAGGCCTGCCCTGGCAGACCATCCGTCGCGGTCTGGCCGGCTTCCTCAACGACAGCGACAACGCCCCTGCCCGCTTCAATGTGATGGATTACAAGGGCGCCACCATCATTGCCGACTACGGCCACAACCCCGACGCCATCCGCGCGCTGTCGCAGGCCGTGGAAGCCATGCCCGCCAAGCGCCGCAGCGTGGTGATCTCGGGCGCCGGCGATCGCCGCGACCAGGACATCACCGAACAGACCCAGATCCTGGGCAAGGTGTTCGATGATGTGGTGCTCTATCAGGACGCCTGCCAGCGTGGCCGCGTGGATGGAGAAGTCCTGGCCCTGCTGAAAAAGGGCCTGGAAGGCGCTCCGCGCACCAGCTACAGCACAGAGATCCATGGCGAGTTCCTTGCCATCGACCATGCCCTGGCTCGCCTGCAGCCCGGCGACCTGTGCCTGGTGCTGGTGGATCAGGTGGAAGAAGCTCTGGAGCATCTGCGCAAGCATGTGAATGGACAGTGACCCCCTGAGGGGGACGACGGCCTCGCCGCGAGGCGGCGCGGCCGTCCAGGCTCTCGCTTGAGCGAGTGCCTATATTCCAGCCCAGGAGCCGTGCATGAACCCTCGGCCCCTCCATACCGACCCGGCCTTGCGCCGGGTTCTGTATTTGAAGTCACAGCACTTTGCACCTGCGGCAGGGCTTGCGCGGCGGTTTTCACGCATGGTCTGAGGCGGCAGACGACGTATGATGCGGACGCATATCAGCACCGCCCGACCCATGACCTTGCAACAGCTTCGCCGCATTGCCACCTGCCTGCTGGGCCGGTGCGTGCTGGCATGGATGGCACTGTCCATGGGGGTGGCGGCAGCCGCGCCGCTGATCCAGTCCCAGGGGTTTGAGCTGATCTGCACCAGCACCGGCGCGGTCAAGCTGATCGTCAAGGGCGAAGACGGCGGCAGTGCCCTGGGTGCGGGCCACCTCGATTGCCCCATGTGCCTGCCCCATGCAGCACCGCCTCCGCCCGCGCTGCAGCTGCCGCCCCCTACCGCATCGCCGCTGTGGCATGCGCTGCAGCCCGTGCAGCGGGCGCGCATCGCCTCACTCACCGCAGCCCCCCTGCCTGCGCGCGGACCGCCTCCCGTTTACCTCTGAACCATTTCAGGCTCTAGCGCAGTTCCGATCTGCGCTGGCCGCAATCAGATTCATAGGGACAACCACGTCCCAAGGTAAGCATTCATGAAACAGATTTTTCTGCCGCTGGTGGTCAGTGGTATTGCATGGCCGTGCCTGGCCCAGACCTCAACCGATTCCGCCGACCTGCCTGAGCGCTCCAAGACCCTGGGCGTGGTCACCGTCAACGGCGGCCAGCCCAGCTCGCTGCCCACGCAGATTCCGACCACCATCGAAGGCATCACGCGCGAGGAGATAGAGACCCGCATCAATGCCACCGACAGCGAGGATGCCCTCAAATATCTGCCCAGCCTGCTGGTGCGCAAGCGCTATATCGGCGACTACAACCACGCCATCCTCTCTACCCGCGCTTCGGGCACGGGCAATAGCGCGCGCTCGGCCGTCTATGCCGACGGCATTTTGCTGTCCAACTATCTGGGCAATGGCATTGCCAACGGCAGCAACTATGCGCCGCGCTGGGGCCTGGTGACGCCTGAGGAGATCGAACGCGTCGATGTCATGTACGGCCCGTTCTCGGCCGCCTACCCCGGCAATTCCGCCGGCGCCGTGGTGGACTATGTGACGCGCATGCCCGACAAGCTCGAAGCCCATGTGGCCGCCGGCTATGCCCACCAGAGTGCCGACGTGCTGGGCAGCAGCGGCCATTACCGCAGCTGGAATACCAGCGCCTCCATCGGCAGCAGAAGCGGCGACTGGTCGTACTGGATCAATCTGAGCCGCAGCGACAGCCAGGGCCAGCCCATGACCTTCCCCACCGTGCTGCAGTCCGCCGGCGTGGCGGGCGGTGCCGGCACGCCCGTGACCGGGGCGATTGCCGGGCTCAACACCACCAACCAGCCCTGGTACATCCTGGGCGCGGGCACGCAGTACCGCACCCGGCAGGATCACGCCAAGATCAAGCTGGCCTATGACATCACGCCCACGCTGCGCGCCAGCTACACGCTGGGCTGGTGGCAGAACAGCGCCAGAGGCAGCTCCGAGACCTATCTGCGCGGGCCCGACGGCCAGCCGGTCTATAGCGGCAACATCAATATCGACGGCAAGACCTACAAGCTGGCCGACACCGCCTTCGGCCTGAGCCAGGACCAGCAGACACACACCATGCATGGCGTCTCGCTCAAAAGCCATACCCAGGGCGAGTTCGACTGGGAGCTCAGCGCCAGCCTCTATGACTACGGCAAGGATCAGCAGCGTGTTCCCACCGTGGCCCAGCCGGCTGCCAGTCTGGGCGGCAAGGGCACGCTGCAGGATCAGGACGGCACGGGCTGGAACACGCTGGCAGCCAAGGGCACATGGCGACAGAACGACATACTGGGCCTGCAGGGCACACATATCGTGGACTTCGGCCTGGGCCGCGATGCCTACAAGCTCAACATCAGCAAATACAACGTGCTGGGCGACTGGCAGTCCGGCCCGGCCAACGAGCAGGCTGTCGTCAGCCAGGTCGGCGGCAGAGCCGAGACCCACTATGCCTGGGCACAGGACAGCTGGCAGCTGGCCAGGGACTGGAAGGCCGTGCTGGGTCTGCGCTGGGAGGACTGGACGGCCAGCCAGGGCCGCACCGCCACGGCCAGCAGCCAGCTGAGTTACGCCCAGCGCAGCGAATCGCATTTCTCGCCCAAGGCCGCGCTGGCCTACCAGCTGGCCCACAGCACCACGCTCAAGGCCTCGCTGGGCCGTGCCGTGCGCTTTCCCACCGTGGGCGAGCTGTATGGCGCGACTTCGGGCGGCGCGCTGTCCTTCATCAATGACCCGAATCTGAAACCCGAAAAATCCTGGACGGGCGAGCTGACGGCCGAGCAAGACCTGGGTAACGGCCTGCTGCGCGCAACCTGGTTCCACGAGCGCACGCGCGATGCGCTCTACAGCCAGCTGATTCCCGGCACCACCATCTCTGCGGTGCAGAACGTAGATCAGGTTCGTACCTCGGGGCTGGAGCTGGCTTACTCGGCGCAGTCGGTGTGGATTCGGGGGCTGGACCTGGGCGGCAGCCTGACCTGGGCCAATTCGCGCATCACGGCCAATGCCGCCAATCCGGCCAGCGTCGGCAAATGGCAGCCGCGCGTGCCACGCTGGCGCGCTACGGCCTGGGCCACCTACAAGCCCGATGAACGCTGGGCCCTGACGGTGGCCGCGCGCTACAGCGGGCGCCAGTACTCGAATCTGGACAACAGCGATGTCCATGCCGACACCTATATGGGTGCCAGCCAGTACTTCAGCGTCGATCTGCGGGCACGCTATCAGATCGACAAGCAGTTGTCGGCCGCCTTTGGCATAGACAACGCCAACAATGCCAGGTACTGGAACTTCCATCCCTATCCGCAAAGAAGCTTTAGCGCCTCCCTGCGCTGGGATCTTTAGGCGCAGGCGGTTCTAGGCCAACCTGGCCACCAGGCCATGGGTCTTGCGCATCCTGAAAGTGCCCAGGCAGGCCAGCAGCGCCAGGGCCGGGCCCAGCACGCAGGCACCCTGCCAGCCGTCAATGCGCCAGGCGAGAGTCCCCAGCGCCGAGCCCGCCGCCGCGCCCGTGAAATAGCCCGTCATATAGACGGCATTCATGCGGCCGCGCGCTGCGGGCAGCAACTGGGCCACCGTGGCCTGGTTGGTGATGTTCAGGCATTGCAGACCCAGATCGATCACCACCATGCCCAGCACGAACCAGCCCAGATGCGCTCCGCCCACCCACAGCAGCGGCCAGGACAGCAGCAGGGCCAGCGCCCCGATGGCACAGCTCACGCGGCCCAGGCCCTTGTCCACCAGCCGCCCCGCCTGCGTGGCCACCAGGGCACCCGCTGCGCCAGCCAGACCGATCAAGCCGATCTGGCCGTCATCCAGACCCAGGGGACCGCTGGACAACTGCAGCGCCATGGTCGAGAACAGCACGCTGACCGAGGCGAACGCCAGCGCGCTGACCAGGGTGCGCTGGCGCAGGCCCGGCTGACTGCGCAGCAGATGCCACATGCTTCTCAGCACCTGTGGATAACTGACAGGGCTGGGGTTGCGCGATGCCGGCAACGCCCTCCACAGCCACAGCGCCACCACGGCCATCACCAGCGCCGCGCCCTGGTAGACGGCTTGCCAGCCCCAGGCCTCCGAGACCATGCCGGCCACGCTGCGCGCCAGCAGAATGCCCAGCAGCAGACCGCTCATCACCCAACCGACGGCCCGCCCGCTTTGCCCAGGCTGGGCCAGCGCCGCCGCCATGGGCACCAGCACCTGGGCCGCAACCGAGAACAGACCAGCCATCAGCGTGCCCAGCAAAAACAGATCGAACTGACCCGCCAGGCCGCACAGCGCCTGCCCCAGGGCAGCCAGCAGCATCAGGCTCACGGCCAGGCCGCGCCGCTGCAGCTTGTCGCCCAGCGGCGCCAGCAGCAAAAGACCTGCGGCATAGGCCACCTGGGCCAGCGTCACGCTGGTCGCGGCCGCCGACTCGCTGACCGAGAAATGACCGGCAATCGAGTGCAGCAGCGGCTGGTTGAAATAGTTGCCGCCCGCACACAGGCCGCAGGCCAGTGCCATCAACAACAGGGAGGAAGCGCTCAGACCGGGCGCGGAAACGTTCACCGACATAGATAACAGCCACATCCGGTGGATGCGGCGCTTGCATGGAGCCACCGCCCGAGGGGCCGTCGCAGATCAAAGAGGGAGTTAGCAAGTCCGGCATGCGCTGTGTCATGCCTGTGGCAGCGTCTCAGCTGCCGGCGCCCGCCAGCAGGCCGGGGCAAACCGTGATGCAATACAGAAAGCTCTGCAGCAGCCGGTATTGTCTTCAGCCCGGCTGCCAATCCCTTGTTCGGGACACAATGCCCTTTCAAAAGACAAGGGTTAACCCTTAACTCACTGTATGCGCACCACCATGAAATTGCTCTCCGCCGCTCTGGCCGTTGCAGCCGCCACCGTAGGAACCATGGCCTTTGTCGGCATGAGCCATGCCGAGCAGATCGGCGCCGTGGATACCGTCTTCAAGTGGATTGGCCCGGATCACAAGATCGTGGTCGATGCCTATGACGACCCCAAGGTGCCGGGCGTGACCTGCTATGTCTCGCGTGCCAAGACCGGCGGCATCAAGGGCGGCCTGGGCCTGGCCGAGGATCGCTCGGAAGCGTCTATCGCCTGCCAGGCCACGGGCAATATCCAGTTCCCCGCGCCGCTCAGGCAGCAGGAAGAAGTGTTTACCGAGCGCACCTCGCTGCTGTTCAAGCGCCTGCGTGTGGTGCGCATGGTGGATGCCAAGCGCAACGCCCTGATCTATATGACCTACTCGGATCGGGTGATCGAGGGCTCTCCGCAGAACAGCGTCACCGCCGTGGCCGTGCCCCAGGGCACGGCTATCCCGCTGAAATGAAAATCAGGGCAGGCTGCGCTTGTGCGGCCTGCGTTTTAGGCAGTTTTAACTCAAGACCCAGGCCGCGCGAGCTACTGACTGAAGATCAGGCCGCCTGCGTCCAGCGCCGGCGGGCGCAGCAAATCCTCGTTCACGCCCATGGCCTGGCTGGCGCGCTCCACGGCCTGCCAGAGTCCGGCAGGCATCTGCAAAATGGCCTCGGGGGACTGCGCATCGTCGATCCAGTGGCTGATCTGCAGATGCTGTTCATGAGTGAGCAGGTCCAGGTGCAGCATTTCATCGATGGTTTTCATGGTGTTCCTCCCTGCTTGAGAAAGCCGGCGCCGTGCAACCCGCGCCTGACTTGTCTACCCAATATAGGGGCAAAAACCGCTGCCGCAAGCAAAATCATTGTCAAGAAAACATAGCTACCTGCGACTGTCATTCAAGCGCTACAGCATATTTGGAGCTTGGGCTGCGGACGGCTCGAGCGACGGCTGCTCGCCGGCCTTGCAGGCATCGACAAAGGCCTGCAGCGCAGGCGAGCGGCGCTTTCCGGCGCGCTGCACCAGAGAGAAGTTGCGCCACATGCGCGGCAAGGTGGTGGGCAGAATCTCCAGCGCACGAGCCTGCAGCTGTGACTGCACCAGCACGCGCGACAGACAGCTGATGCCCAGCCCCTGCTCGACACAGCGTGCAATCGCCTCGGAGCTGCCCAGCGTGGCGGTCGCAGGCAGCTGATGCAGATGCGGCAGCAGCGCATGCTCGACCATCTCGCGCGTGCCTGAGCCCGCCTCGCGCAGCAGCCATGCCGCCTTGCGCAGCGCTGCCACGCCCAGCGGCTTGCTGCGCGCCTGCTCGGCCAGCGGGTCCTGCGGCGATGCCACGATGACCAGTTCGTCACGCAGCCAGGGCTCGACCTCCAGCCCCTGCCAGTGGCTGCTGCCCTCGATCAGGCCCATGTCGACCTCCATGGCCAGCACGGCTTCGCCCACTTCCTGGGTATTGGCGATCTGCAGGTCCACGCGCACCAGCGGATGCGAGCGTGCCAGCCGCGCCAGCACTTCGGGCAGCGCATAGGTGCCGATGGTGGTGCTGGCCGCCACGCGCAGGCGCACCGGCATATTGGCCGCACGCGCGGAAAACGTCTGCTCTATGCCTCTTGCCTGCTCCAGCACGCTCAGGGCCTGAGGCAATAGCGCACGACCCGCATCGTTGAGCACCAGGCGCTTGCCCACGCGCTCGAACAGTTGCACGCCCAGGCCTTGCTCCAGCTGCTGCAGCGCGGCACTGGTGGCCGACTGCGAAAGCGCTACGGCCTCTGCGGCAGCCACCGTGGTCCCGCTTTGAGCCACGGCGCAGAAGATCTCGAACTGACGCAAGGTGAGGTGCAGCATGACGATGATTCGTATATTCGTATCGATGACAGCAGGCTCGCCAGGAGCCCTGGCCTACCAGCAAAAAATGGGCGGCCCGGCCCCTACGGCACCGGCTCATCCAGTCAATGATTGAGTCGAATCGCAGGATGCAGAGAGCTCAATCTACCTGTTTTATAGGTTGATCTTACAAAAACTATTAGTTATACAAATATAACCAGGAAATCTAAAGTGATCTCCATGCCGGCAATCAGACCTGTTGTCTTGCCTGCTGCGAAAGGTCACGATGAACACTACAACACTGAAAAACTCCGCACCCTCGCAAGGCTGGATGCACAAAACCGGCGGGATGATTCCCGGCCTGCTGCTGGCGGGCGCCATCGCTGCCGTGGCCACCTGGGCCGCGCAGTTTCCGGCCATCAGGAACAACGGCCTGAGCGCGCTGACGCTGGCCATCATCATCGGCCTGTTGATCGGCAACACCGTCTATCCGGCCATCGCCAGCCAGTGTGCCAGCGGCATCGCCTTCACCAAGGCCCGTCTGCTGCGCACCGGCATCGTGCTCTACGGTCTGCGCCTGACCTTCCAGGACATCGGCCAGGTCGGCATGGCCGGTGTGGTGATCGATGCGCTGGTGCTGTCCAGCACCTTTTTGCTGGCGCAGTGGATAGGCCAGAAGTTGCTGGGCATGGACAAGCGCACCACCATGCTGGTGGGGGCAGGCGCCTCCATCTGCGGCGCTGCCGCTGTGCTGGCCACCGAACCCGTGGTCAAGGGCCGTGCCGAGGACGTGGCCGTGGCCGTGGCCACCGTGGTGGTGTTCGGCACCATCGGCACCTTTCTCTACCCGGCGCTGTTCCACTGGAATGCCGAGTACGGCTGGATAGACACCAGCATGCAGCAGTACGGCGTTTTCGTCGGCTCCACCGTGCATGAGGTGGCCCAGGTCGTGGCCGCCGGCGAAGCCATAGGCAGCCAGGCCGCCGATACGGCGGTGATCGCCAAGATGGTTCGCGTGATGATGCTGGCGCCCTTCCTGCTGGTGCTGTCCATGTGGCTGACACGCAGCGAACGGACCCTGGGTGTGAACAACGGCCAGCCCGGCAACCGGATCACCATTCCCTGGTTTGCCGTGGGCTTCGTGGCCATGGCCGGCGTCAACTCCCTGGGCGTGCTGCCCAAGGAAGTGGTCAGCGTCGGCATTCAACTCGACAACGCGCTGCTGGCCCTGGCCATGGCCGCTCTGGGCCTGACCACCCATATCCGCGCCGTGCGTGCTGCCGGCACCAAGCCGCTGATTCTGGCCCTGGCTCTGTTCGCCTGGTTGCTGGTCGCCGGCCTGGCATTGAACCTCTGGATTCCAACACTTTTTTGATAGCGGCTTGCGCCTGACTGGATTAGAAATAGAAAATCTACAGGTCTGAAACCCTTTGGAAGAGAGCGCTTGTCGCTCTCTTTTTTTGCATGAATACAAGGGAATACCCTTGTTATAAATGCAGACTCAATTAGTTTGAATTGCAAATTAATTGTGTGAGCATCAAAATTCGGCCATGTCTTTTGCCGATGCTCCCTCCCGCGACCGCCTGGGCTTTCTCATGGTCACCCTGACCCGCCAATGGCGGCGTTTTGTCGAAGAACAGCTGGCGGCCAGCGGCCTGACCGACGCCACCTGGACGCCGCTTCTGCATCTGCGCGCCTGGGGCGACGGCGTGACGCAAAAGGAGCTGGCCGAGCGCGTGGGCCTCGATGGCTCCAGCCTGGTGCGCCTGCTGGACATTCTCGAGGGCAAGGGCTGGGTGGAGCGCCGAGCCGATGTGGCCGACCGCCGCAGCAAGCGCATCTTCCTCACGGCCGAAGGCAATAGCGCCGTGGACCATGTCCGCGCCACCATGCTGGAGGCCGAGCTCAGCCTGCTGCAGGACCTTGAGGACTCCGAGGTCGAAGCCATGCTGGACGGCGTCAACAAGATTCGCGCCCGCATCGAGCAGATGCACGAGCAGCGCTCAGCCCAAGTCCATCCCGGTACCGAGGAGCGCGCATGAGCGTGGCTGCCTACGACCGCCTGCTGGAGCGCGCCACGTTATGGGGCTTTGACAGCGCCCGCCTGCGCCAGCATCTGCGCACGGCTTTTGCAGCCTGTATTGCCGTGTTCGCTGCCTGGGCCCTGGGGCTGGAACATCCGCAATGGGCGGGCATGACGGTCTGGGCCGCCTCCCAGCCGCTGCGCGGCCAGTTGCTGGAGAAAAGCTTTTTCCGTACCACGGGCACGCTGGTCGGCACGGCCGCCGGCGTGGTGCTGGTGCTGGTGGCCAATGGCGATCTGCTCTGGCTGGTCACGGGGCTGGCGGTGTGGATAGGCATCTGCGCGGGCCTGGGCAATCTGCAGCGCAGCTTTGCCTCCTACGGCACCATGCTGGCCGGCTATTCGGCCTCAATGGTAGCCCTGCTGGACAACGGCAACCCCGCCCATGTCTACGCGCTGGGCTGGGATCGTTTGTTCACCGCACTGACCGGCGTGGCTGCCGCCCTCGTCGTGGGCTGGCTGTTCACGCCCGTGGGCGCTGAAATCCCCGGCGACGGCAGGGTACGGCGACTCTGCGCCCGCCTGCTGCGCGACATCGCGGACGCCGCACAGGCCACGGCCAGCGGGCATAGCGCCCTCAGCCCCAGGGACCTGGCTGAGCGACTGGCCGTGATGGCTGCCATCGAAGAAGGGCTGGACCCACATGCCGCGGGCTCGCAGCGTTCGCGCCGCGCCGTGCGGGCGCTGCGCCGCCTGATCAACACCCAGATTTCGGCCCTGCTCTGGCTGCGCGACAGCACGGGCAAGACCATCACCCCGGCATTCACGCCTGCGCAGGCCCAGGCCATGACGGCCGCGCTGGAGCAGGCCGCCATGCTGCTCGAAACCCAGCCCGCACCGCTAGCCGCCATCGACGCCATCGCCACGGCCCGCAGCGCCGCCGCCGGCTGGGGCCATGCCGAGGAGATTCTGGGCAATATCGGCCTGGCCCTGCAGGCTCACTTTGTGGCTGCCAGCGACCTGACTCTGCCAGCCCACCATCGCGCACGCCAGTTGCCCGTGGTCCTGCACAGCGACTGGGTGGGCGCGCGCCGGGCCATGCTGCGGGCCTTCAGCTCCATTTTTCTGGTCGGCCTGATCTGGGTCGTCACGGGCTGGCATGGCGGCGCCTATATGTTGCTGGGCCTGTCGGTGATGATCACCGTGTTCTCCTCGTTCGAGAACCCGGCCTTCACCATGCGCTTTGTGATTCTGGGCCAGGCCATGGGCGCGGGCGTGGCGCTGGTCTGCCAGTGGTTTGCCTGGCCGTTCGCCAACAGCCAGCTGCAGATGGTGCTGATGATGCTGCCCTTCATCTTCCTTGGCGCCCTGCTGCTCAGCCACCGCCGCACCACGCTGTACGGCTTTGACTGCAATATGGTGATCCTGCTGGCGCTGTCGCCGCATTTCCCCTACCAGCTCGATGTGGGCCACTCGCTGTCCATGGCCTTTGCCATCGTCACCGGCCCGCTGGCCGGCTGGGCCGCCTATCGCTTCATCCTGCCCGTCACCGCGCAAGGCAGGCTCAACGGCCTGCGCGCCATGATGGTTCATGAGTTGCAGGACATGGCCTGCGCCCCGGTGCACGCCCGAGACGTGCGCGTGTGGCGCGCCCGCCTCTATCACCGCCTGCTGCGCCTGGTGCGCGCCTCCGAAAAAGTCAGCGCCCCCGCCGTGCAGGACGCGGCCGACTGCGGTCTGGCCGCGCTGCGGGTGGGCAAGGCCGTGCTGATCCTGCACCAGTTGCAGGCGGATGTACTCCTGTCCGAAAGCAGCTTGCGCGGTGTGCGCAGCGCGCTGCAGAGACTGCAGCAATTGCCCAGCGCTCCCGCCAGGGCCGTGCCGCTGCTGCAAGGCCTGGCCCGGCGCATACAGCAGCGCCAGCCCGAGCAGGCGCTGCAACTGCGGCTGGCCGCCCAGGACATCCGCGAGCATCCGGCCTTCTTTGCCTCCAGCGCCGCGTTGCGCTGACCACTTCAGAGGCTGCCCGAGAGATGGGCGGCAATCGCCGCCTTGCTGACGCCATAGAGCTCAGCCAGCGCTGCGGGCGTGGCCACGGCGCGCGGCTCGCCCACGCCCAGCAGCCGACCATGGCCCAGCAAAGCGATCCGGCTGGCCACGCGCAAGCCGTGCTCTGGCTGGTGGGTGGACAACAGCATGGCCATGCCCTGTGCGCTCAGCGCCCCGATCTGCTCCAGCACGCGGATCTGGTTGCCGAAGTCCAGGCTGGCCGTGGGCTCGTCCATGACCAGCAGCGCCGGCTCCTGCGCCAGCGCGCGTGCAATCAACACCAGTTGCCGCTCGCCGCCGCTGAGCTCGGTGTAGCGGCGCGCGGCCAGATGGGAGATCTTCAGCCGCTCCATGCAGGCCAGTGCCATGGCCCGGTCCGCTCCGGACGGCCTGGCCAGAAGGGGCAGGCGCGCGGCGCGTCCCATGAGCACCATGTCCAGAGCCTCGAAGGCAAACACTCCGGCCTGGGCCTGGGGCACATAGCCGACGCGGCGCGCGAACTCCGCGCGCGGCCAGTGCTGTACCGGCTGGCCCTCCACCAGCACCCGGCCCGCCAGCGGCGGCAGCAGGCCCAGAACCGTGCGAAACAGCGTGGTCTTGCCGCAGCCGTTGGGGCCGAGCAGACACAGCACCTCGCCCGCGTCAATCGACAGATCCACCGCTTCGCTGACCACGCAGCGGCCATGGCCGGTGCTCAGGCCCTGCAAGTCCAGCACCGTCATCAGACATCTCCTTCGCGGCGGCCCGTGCGGGCCAGCAGATAGAGAAAAAACGGTGCGCCGACCAGAGCAGTCAGAATGCCCAGCGGCAGCTCGATGCGCGCCATGCTGCGGGCCAGCGTATCGGCCGCCACCACAAAGCCCGCACCCAGCAGGGCCGAGGCCGGCAGCAGGCGCACGAAATCGGGGCCGACCAGCAGGCGCGCCACATGCGGCACCACCAGCCCGACCCAGCCGATGATGCCGGCCAGCGACACGGCCGCCGCCGTGCCCAGCGTGGCGCAGACCACCAGCACCAGGCGCAGCCGCCCGACCGGCACGCCCAGAGCCCGCGCCTCCTCATCGGGCAGGGCCAGCAGATTGATGCGCCAGCGCAGCAGCAGCAAAGGCAGCAGGGCCGCCAGCATCACGGGCGCCGTGGCGGCCACTTCCTGCAGCGTCACGGCCGACAGGCCGCCCATGAGCCAGAAGGTGATGGACGGCAGCTGGGTGTTCGGGTCGGCCAGGGTCTTGATCAGAGCAATGCCGGCCCCCAGCAGGGCGCCCAGTGCAATACCGGCCAGTACCAACACCAGCACCGGATCGTGCCTGCGCACGCAGGCGCTGATAGCCACCACGACGGCCACTGCGATCAGACCGCCACCAAAGGCCAGCCATTGCACGGCAAACATCGACAGGCCCAGATAGATGGCGATGACGGCACCCAGGCCGGCACCGGCCGAAACGCCAAGAATGTCAGGCGAGACCAGGGGGTTGCGAAACATGCCCTGGTAGGCCGCACCGGCTGCAGCCAGCATCGCGCCGACCGCCATGCCGGCTGCGATGCGCGGCAGCCTGATGTTCCAGAGCACGGTTTCGGCCGCTGACGGCAGCGGCGAAGCCGCCCCCGTGGCCCGTGCCCATAGCGCTTCGGCCAGCTGTGCCGGTGCCAGCGCAAACTGGCCCGAACCCAACGCCCAGAGCAACACCAGAGCCAGCAGGGCCAGGGCCAGCCACCAGCCCATGCCCACACGCAGATGACTGCGCTGGCGACTATGCCCGGAGGCATTGCTTGATGCCGCGCTTTCCGAGTTTCCCGCTTCTTTCGAGCTTTGAGCGCCTTCGCTGATATCGAATGAGTTCATGCCAGCCCCATGCATTCAGCGCGCCGCCTGCAGCAGCGCTTGCAACTGCGACGGCGACAGCTGGATGCCATAGAACAGTGCATAGAACTCGCGTACCGCCTGCTCCAGGGGCTTGGCGCCATGCCGCGCGGGCCGGCCAGGATGCAACTTCTCAAGCAGCCAGCGCACGCCGATCAGCCGGTTCACGCTGGGCGGGCCGTCCAGCCAACCGAAAGGCAGCACGGGCGCACAGTGCACTCTGCCGCTGCGCACGGCGCTGATGCCGCGCCACAAGGGGTCCTGGCGCACACGCTCGGCAAAACCCGCCTCCTGGGTCAGTATGACTTCGGGGTCCCAGGCCAGGATCTGCTCCATGGAGACGCGCGTGAGTCCGCCCCTGCCGGCCTGGGCCGCCACATTGCGGCCGCCCGCATACTCGATCACCTCGACATTGATGGAGCCGGCCAGCCCGGTTTCCAGGCCGTTGGCGCCGCGCCCCAGATAGACACGCGGCCGGGCCTGCTCACCAAGGCCGGCAGTCACGGCGCGCATCAGCCTGGCCGCTTCGTCGGCATGTCGGGCCAGGGTCTCGCCACGCTCGGCTGCACCCAGCAAAGCTCCGACCTCGCGCAGCTGGCGCGCATGGTCGCTCAGGCTGCCCTGCACCAGCACGCATGCCAGGCCCGTCTGGCGGGCCAGACGTTCGATGGCAGAGACATGGGTGGCGTCGGAGGTCCCGGAGTCCAGCACCAGATCGGGTTGCAGCGCCAGCAGCTTTTCAAGCGGCAGCGTGCTGCCGCGCCCCGACAGGCGTCCCAGATAGGGCAATGCCTGCAGCGGCGACCCCAGATGGGCGCGCGCCGCATCGCCGAGCTGCATGGGCCAGCCCAGCAGTTGCTGCGGCGCCAGCGCGGCCAGCAGCACGCCGGCCGGCGGACCCGAAGCGAACACGCGGCCCGGCCGTGCCGGCAGCGAGCCAAAGCGGGCTGCGATGACCGAGCCGCCATCCTGGGCCCAGGCCTCGCCCTGATACAGGCCCGAGGCCAGCGTCGCAGCTCCGGCCTGCAGCCATTGGCGCCGCGTCAGCATGCAAGGTCTTCCCTGTCTTCGCGTGCCAGCTGCTGCCGGCACCAGTGCAGCAGTGCCTGCTCGTCGACCGGCAGGCGCACGAAGGCGCCGCCGGTAAAGCTCTGCCAGCCGGCCTCGTGGCGGGCCGCCACGGCCGTGATCACGGGAATGCCGG